>JASBVW010000118.1 GCA_029961005.1 Bacillota bacterium | reverse complement strand
GGAGGCGGTGCGTTTTCTCTGCACCCCCCGCGGGGTGCGCGAGCTGGCGGTGGGTTGGCTCTTTACTCAGGGGCTGATCCTCCACCCGCGGGAGATCCTCTCGCTGCGGGGTTGTGACTCTATGCGCCAGATCGCGGTGCAGGCAGAGCCCGACCGTTGGGAGGAGCGGGAGGGGTGGCGGCGGATCCTCACCAGCGGCTGCGGAGGCGGTGTCGCGCTGGCCAGGGGATGGGAAGAGAAGCTGCCCCCTGTGGGAGACGGTTTCAACATAGGGAAAAAGCAACTGCAGAACCTGATGCGCTTGATGCTTAAAAAGGCCACCCTTTATCAGTTGACCGGAGGGATTCACAGCGCTGCCCTCGTCGACCAGGAAAAGATCTTGGTGCACTTTGAGGACATAGGTCGCCACAACGCTGTGGACAAGGTGATCGGCGATGGTTTATTGCAGCAGCTGGATTTCAGCCGCCTCGCTCTTCTCACGACGGGGCGGGTCTCTTCAGAGATGGCTCTTAAGGCAGCACAGGCGCGTATTTCCGTGGTGGCTTCCTTGAGCATTCCTTCGACCCTGGCGCTGGAAATAGCTCAACTGGCCGGCCTCACTCTGGTAGGCCGTGCCTTGAGCCCTTCTCCCTATGTCTATACCTGCTCTGCCAGGATCCGGGAAGAGGGCGAGAGCGAGGAGGTGGGAAAGGAAGAGGCGATTTGTGACCGTTGCGGGTGGGGCCAAAGGAGGTCTAGATAACTTTGCTAGAGAGGGGGAGGAAGATGAACAAGCAGGACAAGGATTATGCCCTTGTGGAGCGCGCGCTGCGCCTGGTGGGCTGGAACTGCTCTCTCTCGCGGCGCGGGTTCCTCAAACTGACCGGCAGTACCGCCCTCGGCCTTTCTGCACTGGGTGTTCTGGCGGCCAAGAGCGGAGCGGCGACGAAGAAAGCGGCTCTGCCCTTTATCATCATGGAGCAGGCCCAGGGACTCGTCATCGGCGATCCCACCCGGTGCCTGGCCTGCCGGCGGTGCGAGCTGGCTTGCACTGAGTTCAACGACGGTAAAGCGGCGCCAGCCATGGCCAGAATCAAGGTGAGGCGCAATCTGAACTTCGGCCCTCAGGGAGCCTATGCCGGGCAGCGCGGCCAGGGGAGCTGGGGCAACGGTCTGGTGCTCCAGGACTTGTGCAAACAATGCCCGCACCCGGTGCCTTGCGCCACGGCTTGCCCCAATGACGCCATCGTGGTCAAGCCGCCCACCAACGCCCGGGTAGTAGATACCAAGAAGTGCATAGGTTGCAAGATGTGCCAGCGCGCCTGCCCGTGGGGGATGATGTCCTTTGACCCCGATACGGGCAAGGCCACCAAGTGCTTCTTGTGCGACGGCAAGCCCAAGTGTGTGGAAGCCTGCCCGGCCGAAGCGCTGCGCTATGTGGCCTGGCGCGACCTAACCGACAAGGTACCGCCGCGGTTTGTACCTACGGCCGTGATCCCGCCGGAGAAGGCCGCGGCCTGTAACCAGTGCCACAAACGGTAGAACGGAGGTGAAAAAGAATGGCAAAAACCGCAACTAGATACGGAGGATGGGCGGGCAAGGTCTTGCGCGTTAACCTCTCGACCGGCAAGATCTGGACCGAGGACACGATAGAAAAGTACAAGGACTTCCTGGGAGGGACGGGGATAGGCTATAAAGTCATGTGGGATGAAGTGCCGCCCGGGACCGGCCCCTTTGACCCGGCCAACAAGATCATCTTCGGCGTAGGGCCCCTGGCCGGTACCGGTGCCCCCTGCAACGGGCGGACGGCCATCACCACCCTCTGGCCCACTTGCTGGCCCAAGCCTTTAGTGGCTACTGGCCACATGGGCGGCCACTTCGCCGCAGAGCTCAAGTACGCCGGATATGACGCCATCGTGATCGAAGGGAAGGCTGATCATCCCGTCTGGCTCTCTATCGTGGACGATCGCGTGGAGATCAAGGACGCCCGCTATCTGTGGGGGCAGGGCATCCGCCGGACTACGGTGGAGATCTGCCAGGAGCTGGGTCCTGAGGCGGCAGTGGCTGCCATTGGGCAAGCCGGCGAGAACCTGGTCCCGATGTCGGTGGTCATAAACTCGATCTCCCATTCCGCCGGCGGAGTAGGGGCGGTTATGGGGTCGAAGAACCTGAAAGCCATTGGCGTTCGAGGGACCGGCAGCGTGCGGATTGCGGGAAATAAAGAAGAGTGGGAGAAGCTGATTAAGTATCATCTCTCTCTTCTGGGGGCTAACAACCAGCACGTAGTCCCAGCAACGCCACAGCCCTGGGCGGAGTACTCTAGCCCCGGTTCCCGGTGGGTGGCCTCCCGCGGCAAGGCATGGGGAGCTGCTGATCCACCGCTGGAGACGGGTACGTGCGACCCGCACGACTTGAACCGGATTGCCTACCGGACGAACAACGCTGCCTTCTACCTCGGCGACCTTGCCTGGCAGTACACCGTGCGCGGCAATGGCTGCACCGGTTGCCCCATTCGTTGCCATACCATTATTCGGGTTCCGTCGGCGGCAGCTAAGTACGGTATCCCCGAGGTGCTCCAGAACACCTGTGCGGGTCTAATGTTCGGCCGTTCTTTCTTTAAGAATTTCCCTGATGGCCCCAGAGGCCAGACAGCGATAGAGGCCTGCATGGTGGGGATGTACCTGGCCGACGACCTCGGCCTGTGGTGCAACTACGGGCAGCTGCAGCGCGACTTCCAGAAGCTCTACTACGAGGGGATCATCAAGAGCAAGGTAGGCGGGGATGAGTACAAACGCTACTCTTGGGACAAGTATGAAAAAGGCGATCCGACGTTCCTCTTCGAGCTTTTGCCCAGCATAGCCTACAAGAAAGGGGAGCTGGGTACCGCCCTGGGCCTGGGGACGGGCTATCTCCTGGAGCGGTGGGGTATCCCCGAAGAGGAATGGAAGCGCGACCACAACCTGACGTACTGGAAGATGGGCCACCCCAAGCACCACTCCGTCGAAGACGCGGGCCAGTGCGGAGTTATCATTAACACCCAGTACAACCGCGACGTCCAGGTGCACTCTCACACCAACTTCATCCGCAACGGCCTGCCCCTGGAGGTGCAGAAGCGCCTGGCGGCCGAGCTGTGGGGTTCGCCCGATGCGGTCGATGCACCGGGGAACTACACGCCCATGAACGTCTACAAGGCCAGGATGGCCAAGTGGACCCTGTTGCGCAAGGAGCTGCACGACTCGCTCTCCCTCTGCAACTGGATGGGGCCGTGGGTGGCTTCGCCCCTGAAAGAGCGCGGCTACCGGGGCGACGACTCCATTGAGTCGCTGCTCTACAGCCTGGCCACCGGCGACCGCAAGACCCGGGAGGAGCTGGACCAGGTGGCCGAGCGCATCTTCCTCCTGCACCGGGCACTGACCATCCGCGACATGGGGACGAAGGAGATGCGCACCCAACACGACACCATTCCCGAGTGGGTCTTCGAAGATCCGTCCGGCAAGGCTCCCTTCACACCCGGAACGAATCGGATGGACAGGGACGATATCCGGAAAGCAATGGACATGTACTACGAAGAGATGGGTTGGGACAAGACCACGGGCGCTCCCACAGCCGAAGCCTACCGGCGGGTGGGCCTGGGCCGGGTAGCGGAGGAGCTGGGCAAGAAGGGCCTTCTGCCCTGACGCGTACACCTGATAAAAGGGGCGGGGTCTTCCCCGCCCCTTCTCTGTAAAAATCAAAAAACAGCGGGCTGTAGAGCGGGGTGAGATCTATGGCCGTCAAAGAGTGGGAAGAAGCCGGGTGGACTGACTCGGAGCGGGAAGAAGCGTGCCGGGCACTGGCGGCGCTGATCCGGGAACAGAGCCAAGCGGGCCGTCTTTGCCACCCGGAAGAGCTCCGAGCTTATTTGGCGGAGAAAGGCTTTACGGGCTTGGGTGCGGGAGAGGAAGAAGAACGGGCAAAGCTGCTGGAGGAGGTGCGGCAGCGGCAGGAAGACATCCGCTCCCTTCCCGGCCCTGATGGGGAGCTGCGCTATTACTCCCTGCAATACATGAGTGAGAGCTACGCTCGCCTCCTGGTGCGGCGGGAGGGGGATCCTTTATTGCTCATCGCCGAGACGGTGCGGGAGAGCTCCGCGCTCTACCCCCGCCCCGTTCCCGCGTCCTTCTTCACGGGGCCTCCTTTTGAACTGACTGAAGAGGAGCTCCATGCGTGCCTGGAGAGCATGGCCAGCCGGGAAGAGTACGGTGACATCGCTCGGACTACCTCCTCAGCGGGGACGGTCTTCCTTTACTCTACCCGCCACTTGGACCACGGTTACGCTTCTTTCTTGGCGGAGTGGTTGGACGTAGGGCAGGCGGCCAACCCGTAAACCGGCTGTTGGAGTCTCCTTGCTACCCTAGTCTCCTGGCGAGTCGAGGATCACCCGAACCGCCCGGTCAGATAGTCCTCGGTGCGCTTGTCTCGCGGGCGCTCGAAGAGGTCGGAGGTGGGGGCGAATTCCACCATTTCGCCCAGCAGGAAGAAGGCGGTGTAATCAGCTACCCGCCCGGCCTGTTGCAGGTTGTGGGTCACGATGACGATGGTGTACCTCTTCTTGAGCTCCTGGAGGAGGTCCTCGATCTTGGCCGTAGAGAGGGGGTCCAGGGCTGAAGCGGGTTCATCCATCAACAGGACCTCCGGTTCCACGGCCAGGGCCCGCGCGATACAGAGCCGCTGTTGCTGACCACCGGACAATTCCAGGGCCGAGCTGTGCAGGCGGTCCTTTACTTCCTCCCAGAGCGCAGCCTGGCGCAGGCTGCGCTCCACTATCTCCTCCAACTCTGCCGGACGCGCTCGGCCGTGTAGGCGAGGACCGTAGGCCACGTTCTCGAAGATGGTCTTGGCAAAGGGATTGGGGCGCTGGAAGACCATGCCCACCCGGCGGCGCAGATCGACTACGTCCACGCCGCGGTCGTAGATGTTTTGGCCGTCCAGGACTACCCGGCCGGCAATGCGCACGCCCGGAATCAGGTCGTTCATGCGGTTCAAGGAGCGCAGGAAGGTGGATTTGCCGCACCCGGAAGGGCCGATCAGGGCCGTCACCGCGTAAGAGTGAATCGGCAGGGAGACGCCTTTGAGGGCGTGGGTGTTTCCGTAATATACGTGCAAATTTTGTGCTTCAATTTTGAGAGATGAGGCTTTCACCTTTAGGACAACTCCCGTCTTTCCCAAAGTCGGCTGGACCAAGGCACTCTTCGCTGAGGGCGGGGCGGAATCCTTCCTTTTTTGTTCAAGGGGAAAGAGTGGCCCTATCAGAGAAGGAAAAGAGGGGGGCCTGGTCCTTTTCCGGGATCTTGTTTTTTGCGAAGGCAGGAGAGCCGGAGCAAAAAACATGAAGTGAGCGGAGCCAGGGAGGGCGGAGCGAGCGCTCCCGGAAAAGGACCAGGCC
>JASBVW010000117.1 GCA_029961005.1 Bacillota bacterium | reverse complement strand
TCACCCCCTCCGAGGCCAAGCCGTAAAGGAGATCCCAGAAATCGCGCCGCGCCACAGGGTCGACCCCTCCAGTCGGTTCGTCGAGGAAGAGCAGACGGGGCCGGTGAACCAGCGCACAGGCCAGGCCCAACCGCTGCCGCCACCCGGTGGACAGCTCGCCCGCCTTGAGGTTGTCGATCCCCTTCAGACCCACCAGGTCCAGGACCTCTTGGATGCGCGCTTCTGCCGCCCGGCCGGACAGTCCGTAGATCCCGGCATAAAAGCGGATGTTCTCCCCTGCCGTCAGTTCCTCGTAGAGGCTGAACCGCTGGGCCATGTACCCGATGCGCTGCCGAATGGCCTCCGACTCGCGGGTGATGTCGAACCCCAGGACGGTCCCGCCGCCGGAGGTAGGCGTCAAGAGCCCTAACAACATGCGGATGGTGGTCGACTTCCCGGAGCCGTTCGGCCCGATGAAACCGAAGATTTCACCTTGCTGGACCGTAAGGTCGATGCCCGCCACCGCCACGAAGTCGCCAAACACCTTCCGCAGCCCTCTGACTTCGATGGCGGGTTCCGCACGGGAAAGCCTTTCAGGCACTTCACTCACCACCTCTGGCAACGGTATGTGGCGTGGCCAGGCCGCGAGAGGACAGCTCGTGGACAAACACGTCCTCAAGCCCGGGAGGAATTTCCCGGAGGCTCTGAAATGATAGCCCGGCCGCCGCAAGCGCCTCCGGAGCCCTGGTTATGACCGCCTCCGCGTCTTCCACTACGACATCGACCACATCGCCGTGGAGCACTGCTGTCTTGACTCCTTGGAGCTTCCCCAGGACCTGGCGGGCCGCGAAGAGCGGCTCCGCCTTAATCGCCAGCACCCGGAAAGGAAAGCGCTCCCGGAGTTCCTGTGGCGTTCCCTCCACCAGGAGGTGGCCGCGAGCCATCATCCCGATCCGGTCACACTTCTCCGCCTCGTCCATGTAGGGGGTGGAAACCAGGATCGAGACCCCCTGCTTGCGGAGTTCCAGGAGGATCTGCCAGAACTCCCGCCGGCTCACCGGGTCGACTCCGGTCGAAGGCTCATCCAGGAGCAGAACCGGCGGCCGATGGACCAAGACCGTGCAAAGAGCTAGTTTCTGCTTCATTCCCCCGGAGAGCTGACCGGCCAGCTTCCGGGTGTGCTGCTCGAGCCGGGTGAAGGCCAGAAGCTGCGGAAACCGCCTGGCCCGCTCTTCCTGGGGGACTTGATAGAGGTCTGCAAAGAAGTTCAGATTTTCTTCCAGGGTAAGGTCCTGGTAGAGGGCGAACCGTTGCGGCATGTACCCGATGAGCGGCCGGACGCGGTCCAGGTCTTCCGGCAGGCGCCAGCCTTCGAGGCGGACCTCGCCCGCGTCAAAGTTTATGGCACCGGCCAGACACCGGATGGTCGTGGTCTTGCCCGCCCCATCCGGGCCAAGCAGACCATAAATCGTACCGCGGGGAACGCTCAAGCTCAGGCCATTGACCGCCACCAGCTCACCGTAGCGTTTGACCAGTCCGTCGACGAAGATCGCTGCTCCCTCCACGAGCTCACTCCCCCTCGCTGACTCCGAAGGTGACATCCGCCGGCATACCAGGCTTGAGCTCACCCCGCAGCCCCTCCAGCAGGCGAAGCTTCACGGCGTACACGGTGGTCGCCCGCTCCTCCTTCGTCTGGACGTTGCGGGGGGTAAACTCGGCTTGGTTGCTGATGTAGCTCACCTGGGCCCGGAACTTGCGGTTGGGGAAGGAATCCACCTTGACCTCCACCGGCATCCCCAGCTTCACCAGGTTGAGCTGGTCCTCGGGGACGTAGACCCGGAGCCAGAGGTCGTTCAGGTTGGCCAGGGTGATGAGCGGCGCCCCGGGAGCCACGAGCGCCCCCGGCTCGACCAGCCGGCGAACCACGACACCTGAGACCGGCGCTTTGACGTTGGCCCGCTCCAGGTTGAATTTGGCCAGGTTGACAGCCGCCTCCGCCTGGTCGACCGCGGCTTCAAGCTGCTGCACCTGTTCAGGAGTGGCGCCCTGCCTGACCAGGTCCAGTTGAGCCTGAGCCGCCTCGGCTTGGGCCCGCGCAGCCTCGAGCTGGGTAGCCGCCGAATCCATCTGGACCTTGGGGACAACCCCCTGGTCAAAGAGTTGTTTCACGACCTCGTAATTCTTCTGCGCTCCATCCAGGGCCGCTGCTGCCTGCCGAGCCAGTTCCTCAGCCTGTCGCACCTGCGCGGAGCGGGGGCCAGCCTGAGCCTCGGCTAGGCGGGCCTGCGCCAGCTTAAGCGCTCCCTCGGCCTGCGCCAGTTGAAGGCGGAGCGCCTCGTCGTCGAGCTGGACCAGGAGGTCGCCGGCTTTGACCTCCTGACCCTCTTCGACCAGAACAGCAAGCACTTTACCGGCAACCTCCGAGGCCACGGGCACCTCGGTCGCTTCGATCGTTCCCGAGGTCGCCAGCACTTCCCGCGTCTGCCCTAACCGCCCAGACAACCACACCAAGAAGCCGGCCACAGCCACCACCAAGAGGACTGCGCTCATCCCTCTGCGGTTCTTCATTGCTCGCTCCCCCTACCCGGTTCTCCGGCTATCCCGTAAAGTACGAAGTCGGTCAATTCATCGATGGTCTTCTGCCTGCCCGGCGAGGGGCCTTCGCCCTCCGCCAGCTCCCCGTTCTGAGTAGGAAAGTTCAGGAGCGCCCAAAGGGCCATGGTCAGCCCGACCCCCAGCATGAGGGCGGGCGGCCGCCTCCGCCCTCCGAGTTGCCATATCATGGCAACAGCGGGCTCGGCACTTTTCACCTGGGTCGCAATTAGCTCTCGCAGGAGCTGCCACAGCTCCGGCTGGTGAAGCGCCTGAGTGAAGAGGATGCAGAACGTGTCCCGGTGTTCTTCCAACACCTGTAATCGGACCTCAATCATTCGGCGCACCAAAGTCCGCAAATCGGTGGCATCCTGAAGTTCCTCCAGACTACGAGCGACGGCCTCTTTCAAGGCCGGCCCGATGCACGCCATGAACAACTCCCGCTTGTCAGCAAAGTGGCGGTAGATTGCTCCCTCGGTGATTCCAACCTCCCGGGCGATCTGGCTCATCGTCGCTCCCTGGTAGCCTTGCTGGGCGAAGAGTCCCCGGGCCGTAGCGATGATCCGCTCCTTGGTTTCAGCCCCCCGTGCCACAGCTTTCCTCCCTCCTCGGGGCAGGTATGTAAACGTTCACTTACATAAACATAGCACGGCGAGGGGAAGACGTAAAGTCCCCGCCGTACCTCGATCGTGTCCAGACACTGGAGAACGAGAGCGTTGGACCACGCAGGCTTCGTTTGGGCCGCTTTTGCGCTAACCAGGCCCCGTGAGAGCTCGACCACGCCGAGCTTGGCTCGGCTGCATCGTTACATCTGGCTGGCGGAGTTAGACCCCATCAGCAGCTTTTGTACATAGTGCGGGTTCTCCTCCTTCGACTCTGCAGCAACTCCCGGATCCCTGGCACTTCGCCACTGTAATCGGCAGAGAGCCCGGAAGTCTTTACGGGCAAAAAGACGGGCGAGCGGGCACCAAAGCCCGCTCGCCCTTTAACTGCCCTCCGACGGTCTTCTCAGGTTTTCCAACTACCTGGAAGCCGCCGGCTTCCGCTCGATGCCGAAGAACATCAAGAGGAAGCGGTCGTAGGCCTCGGTGAAGACCATGTAGACGTGGCCCAAGACGATGGCGAAGAAGATCCACATGGTGATGAAGTGGATGGAGCGCATATTGGCCAGCCCGCCCACCAGCCCCAAGAGCCAGGCGAAGAAGGGCTGCTCCCGCCAGTAGAGGGAAAAGCCCGTCAAAGCCTGGAAGATCATGAGCAGGGCGATGAAGTAGTAGGTCGACTTCTGCAGGGGATTGTACTTGCCCGTCTGGGCCGGCTCCCGCTCCAAGAAGAGGTAGTAGCGGATGGTCTGGCCTATCCCGGCCAGGTCGCGCTTCCCGAAGCGCCACTCCGCCAGGTCCCGGTTTACCCCCACAAAGACCAGGTAGATCCGCAGCACCAGCGTCACCACAAAGAGGTACATGGCCACGAAGTGCAGGTAGCGCATGGTCCCCATCAGGCCCGGGGCAAAGGGGTAGTGAATGTAAAACCCCGAGACGCTGAGGACGATCATGCACAGAAGGTGCAGACCGTGCAGTATCCGGTGGGAAAGGGGATGTTCGCTCGCCAGAGCCATTGCCCTCACCTCCTAGATGACCCGGAACTTCAGGACGCGGTTGCTCTTGGGCTCGATCAGGTGGACGGCGCAGGCTAGGCACGGGTCGAAGGAGCGGATGACCCGGACCACGTTGATGGGGTTCTCCGGGTCGGGCACCGGCGTCCCAATGAGGGCCTCCTCCACCGGACCCCGCTTGCCCTGCTCGTCCCGCGGCCCCAGGTTCCAGGTGCTGGGAACCACCAGCTGGTAGCGGGCGATCTTGTGGTCCTCCACTTTGATCCAGTGCCCCAGGGCACCCCGCGGCGCTTCGGTGAGGCCGACGCCCGTAGAGCTCTTGGGGGGCTCCCAGTGGGCGGTGTCGTGGATCTGACCGCGACCGGAAGCAAAGAGGTCGGCCAGTTCGTCCACCCACTCCAGCATGGCATCGGCCAGAAGGGCCGTCTCCACAGCGCGGGCCGCGTGGCGTGCCACTACGCCGGGCTTGATGCCGTACTCGGCAATGATCTTCATCAAGGGAGCCGGCTTCTTAATCAGCATACGGGCCAGCGGACCCACCTCCATGGGCTCCCCGTCGTAGCGCGGCGCCTTGAGGAAGGAGTAGGCCTCCGGCTTCTCCAGGTCGTACTTCACCTCGCCCTCGCTGGGATGGCGGGTGCCGATCTCCTCCGCGTACCAGGAGTAGTGAACGGCCTCCGTGATCTTCGCGGGGTCCAGAGGCTGAACCTGGTCGATTTGCCCGTGGAAGATGACCCCCGGTTCAAAGAACTTCTTGGACCCATCGGCCGTGAGGTCAAAGCCGCCGTAGGCCAGGAAGTTCCCGTATCCGCCGCCGATGCCGGCCCGGGCCAAGGGCAGGAGCGGACCGGTGCCGAAGTAGAGGACGTCCGGCAGGTAGACATTCTTAATGAAGTCGATCTGCTCCAGGAGCCGCGAGCGGAACTCCGCGATGCGGTTGGCATCCGGGAGCATGGTCACGCCGCCCACCACGATGCTGGACTGGTGCGGCTGCTTGCCGGCGAAGATGGCCGACATGTTCTTGGCCTTGGCCTGCATCTCCAGTGCCTTCAGGTAGTGGGCCACCGCCGTCGTCACCACTTCGGGGTCCCGCACCGAAAACTCATCCGGCTCGTAGCGCGGGGTCAGAGGGGCGGTGTCCTTCATCTGCACCAAGCCCGCGATCTTGTCCTTCACTGCCAGGAGCTGCGGGTCGCGGCCGCGGTAGTTCAGCACCGCCGTCACATCCAAGA
>JASBVW010000116.1 GCA_029961005.1 Bacillota bacterium | reverse complement strand
ACGGTCCGGTGCTGCTCGGCCACGTTTTCCATCACCAGCTTCCGCGCCACGTAGTGCCTGCCTACGCGCTCCACGTCAGAAGTGGTGAGCACCTTGAGCAACGCCCCCCTGCGGTCGTAGAATTCCACCCGGCGGAGGACGAAGGTCTCCTTCTCCGCCCACAGCTTGAGCTTTCCGTAGGTGACGTCGGCCCCCACTGGCGAAAGCTCCAGGACATAAGCGGCTTGTCCCCCCACATTCTCGGTGCCAAGGAGTTTGGGCTTATAGTCTTCCTTGTAGCTCGCCACCCCGATGTCCTCGTACGAAAAGTCGCTCCCCAAAAAGCTGCCCTTCTTCATGTGCGACGCGATGCGCCGCACCTTGCCCACCGCCGGGAGGTAGAGCCACATGTCCCGGTCCACCGTCAAAAACCCGGTGCCCTTGACGTCTGCCGGCCCCAAAACCCGGATGAGCGTCTTTTTGGTGCCGGCGGACCAGATCTTGAGCTCCCGCGTGCGCACCTGCCCCGCTTTATTGATGATGCTCATCCTCTGCAACATAATCTGGCTTTCGGCGCGGGCCGCCTCCTCCACCCGGTCAATGATCTCCTCCGCCGTCAGCTCCCGGGCCGGTACAGAAGGCACCGCCCCCAAACTCAAGACCAGCCCTGTCAGCACAACGATTGCCCACCTGCGCAAAGCGCACCACCTCCTCGGACATGCTGCACCAAACAAGCCACTTTTTTGCCCGGGCGCACGCACAGAGCGCCCCCGGGCTGGCCACCATTTTCCCTGCCCCGGCCTTCACCCCCCGCGCAGGGCCCGCCCCGCTTCTTCTCGCAGCGTGGGGGCACCCGCGCCTACCGCCGCCGGCCACCGGGTGTAGACCACCGCCAGGAGCGCCGGCAGGATCAAGAGAGCGCCCGCCATGGAAACCACCATGGTCAAAGCAGTAAGCCCCCCAAAGTACTGCACCGGCCGGAACTCGGACCACAGCAAAAGGGCGAACCCGGCAAAGACCGCCAGGGCGTTGTAGACCACTGCCTCGCCTACCGTGAGCACCGTGGCTCGCGCAGCCTCCAGCGGCGGTTTCCCCGCGAGCAGCTCCTCGCGGAAACGAGAGAAGACGTGGACCGAGTAATCAATGCCAATCCCCACGGCCACGCTGGCGATGAGCACGCTCACCACGTCCAGGGGGATCCCCAGCCAGCCCATGAGGCTGAAGTTGATCCAGATGGTCACCACCACCGGCACCATGCAGAGCAGGCTGCTGAACCAGGAACGCGTCAGGAGGGAAATCAAGAGGTAGATCGCCACCAGCGACAGAGCCAAGCTTTGGATCTGGCTGGTGATGATCATCTCGCTGATCGACTCAAACAGCACGGGCGTCCCCGTGACGGTTACCTCCATTTCCGGGCCGAAGTTCCGCTGGATGGCTTGGTTGACAGCAGTTATCATTTGGCGCCTGACCGCGCTGCTGGTACCTTCCACCCGCGCCTGGATCTTAGCCTCTCCGTAGTCGAAGGTAATCACCCGGTCGAGAAGATCTGTCCCGGACATGGAGAGGAGTAAGAGGTACTGGGCTACGGCCTCGCGCGAGTCGGGCACGGTGTAATAAGCCGGATCTCCCTCGTGCATCACCTGGTTGGTGCGCTTCAGGACGTCCACGATGGAGAAGGGCTTGCTGATCACTTTGATCTGCTTAAGGTCTTCCTGAAACCGGTCTATCCGGCGGAGAACCTCCGGGTCCTGCAGATCTCCTTTGACTACGATCTCCACCGTCTGGGCCCCGCCAAATTCGGCCGTAACCAGATCGGCCGCCCGCCGCGGTTCGCTGCCGGGCTTGAAGAAGTTGATGAAGTCGCTCTCGGTGGTCAGGCGGGGCAGGCCAAAGCCCGCCAAGGCCAGCAAAAGGAGGGCGACCAGCGCCACCCAGCGCTTTCGGCGGGCGATCAGGTGCTCCACCCAGGACAAAAATCCTCGCACGGCCCGGTTGGCAGACCGCCGGTGGCGCTCCACCGGCCGGTCCGGCAGGAGGAGCAAAAGGGTGGGAATGAAGACCACCGAGATGAGAAAGGCCACCCCCACGCCGAAGGCGGTGAGATAGCCAAACTCCCGCAGGCGGATAATCTTGGTGAAGCCGTTGGCGGCAAAGCCGGCCATGGTGGTAGCGGCAGCCAGAAAGACCGCCAGGCCGACACTGGCGATGGTCCGCTCGAGGGCCTGGTGGCGGTCCAGGCCCAGGCGCCTCTCCTCCCCGTAGC
Source organism: Bacillota bacterium (assembly GCA_029961005.1). GTDB lineage: Bacteria > Bacillota > UBA5301 > JASBVW01 > JASBVW01 > JASBVW01. The sequence continues at coordinate 3,225 of JASBVW010000116.1, read as the reverse complement.
GGCTCAGCACGTGGATTCCGTAGGCGCTCCCGACGCTGACCAAAAGTGGAGGAAGCATGGCGCTGGCTTGGGAGAAGGGGGCCCCAAGGAAACCCATGAGACCCAGGGTCCAGACCACACTGAGGAGGACCGTGGCCAAGGGGAGGGCCACGCCCCGCGCGGTGCGAAAGGCCAGGTAGAGCACCAGGCTGACCAAGGCCGCGCTGAGCGGGAAAAGCCTCCTTAGATCCTGGTAGATGGCCTTGGTCAGCAGTTCATTGAGGGTTGGAGACCCGGCCAGGGCCACCCGTTCCGGCCCCTCGAACTCCTGAGCCACCCGGCGGACCGCCGCCGAGACCTCCACCGGGTCAGCTCCCTCAGCTACCTGAACCATGACCAGCGCGGTGCGCCCCTGAGCGGAGACGAAGTTGCCGGCGTAGAAATCGTCGCTCAAAACCCGCCGGCGAAAGGCCTCGATCTCCTCCGGCGTGCGGGGCAGTTCCTCCACCAGTGGCGCCACCTCAATGGCGCCCTCCGCGCCGCGGATCTCCTCAATGTTGGTCAGGCTGCGCACGGAGCGGACCCCCGGCACCTCCTGGAGCGCCCTGGTGAGCTGGTCCAGCTTTTGGAGCGTTTCCGGGGCGAAGACATCCTTCGCCGCAAGGGCCACCATAATGTACTCCATCCCGCCGAACTTTTCGTCTACTTCGCGGTAGGTCGCCACCAGGGGATCGCCCTGGGGAAAGAACTCGCGGATGTCGGTGACCACGCGAATCCTGGCCGCCCCAAAAGCGGCGGCTACTGTAATCAGCGCCACCACACCCAGTACCGCCCAAGGGTACCTCCTGGCCACCTGCCAAAACCAAGTCAAGGCCTTCCCCCGCTTTCGGACAATTTTTACCCAATATATACAAAAGACCAAAAATCTATGCCTATTTTAGCACCCCCCGGCGCAGTTGTCCATATAATCCTTCAAACGCCAGCACCACTTCTCCCCAGTCATACCTCCCCGCCGCCTGGCTCGCCTTGCGCCCCAGCGCTCTCCGCAGGCCGGGCTTTCGGGCCAGTTCCAGGACCCAGGCGGAGAGCTCCCGGTGAGCCCGGGGAGGAGCCAGAAAGCCGGTTTGGCCGTGCTCCACCAGCTCCGCCACCCCACCGGCTGCGCAGGCCACCACCGGGAGGCCGGAAGCCATGGCCTCCAAGACAGCCAGGCCCTGCGTCTCGACCGGAGAGGGAAAGAGAAAAAGGTCCGCCCGCCGGTACTCTCCCGGCATCTCGGCCCAGGGGACAGGGCCCGCAAACTCCACGCGCCCCGCCCGGACCAGAGAAGAAAGGCGGGCCTCCATCCTTCTGCGCAGGGGGCCGTCGCCCGCGATGCGGAGGCAAAGAGAGGGATCCGCCGCCAGGCACGCACGAGCGGCCCTTTCCAAAGTCCCCAGATCCTTTTCTGCACTGAGCCGCCCCGCATAGAGCGCAGTAACCCGGCGGGGTCCCTCCCGGCGCTCAGCCCCTCTCCGGCTGTCGGCAGGAAAGGGAGACTCCCCCGCCCCCGGAAGCACACCGCGAAAAAGAGCAGCGTCGATCCCCGTCGGAAGCACGGTCACTGCTCTGCGCACCCCGCTTTCCCTGGCCAGAGCAGCGGCATACCGGGAAGGGGCGATGACTACGTCACAACGGTTGTAAAAAGTGGCCAAGGCGCGGGCAGCCAGAGATCTCCCCGCCTCTTGGGGAAGCTGGGGGGCAGCCCGGAACCCGACCCGCAAGAGGAAAGCCCCGGCCGCGGCGGGGTTGGCGTGATAGCTGGCCGCCACGGGAAGGCCCAGCCTCCTAGCTGCGCGCAGTCCGAGCCAGCCCACCGAGTACGGGGTGTGCAGGTGGACGATCTCCGGCTGGAGCTCGCGAAGGCGCGCCTCCACCCAGCCCGGGCCGACGGCCAGGTGCGAATCCGGAGGGACGAAGCCCACGGGAGGAAGGGGCAGGGCGGGGACCTTGAACACGTTCCCCTGATGGATCCGCCCCTCTCGCTGCGGCAGGGTGAAGACGAAGACCTGATGCCCCCGAGCGACAAGAACATCGTGCAGGCCGATGACGGCCCGGGTGAGGCCGCCCAGATCCTCGCGGAAGGAATCAGTAAAGAAGGCGATGCGATAGGGCCGCACGGAGGAAAGGGATCACCTCCTGGCAGGAAAGTTCTCCCGCTTCAATAAGCTCAGCCGCCAGGTAAAACTGGTGCCCGTGGAACTTCCCCACGGGGGGACGGATCACCACATCGGCTTGCACGGCGGGGGAGCGGCTCTGTAGCAAGGTCTCCGTGATCTCGAAAGCCGCCAGCACCGCCCTGACCAGGCCCCAACCGTCCGCGCCCGCCTCCCCGCCCCTACCGCTGCCTGTGCTCCCGTTAGCCTCCTCGCCCGCGCATCCACCTGCTTCCCGGGAGGGATCCGCTATAAGGTGAGCAAACAGGCTGGCGAACGCGCCGCGAAAGAGGGGGCCATACCTTTCCACGAAGATCCGTTCGGCCATCTCCTCTGCATACCTTACCCTGTCTAAGAGGCCGTTTTCAGCAAATCGGCGGATCCTGCGCCACGTCCGCATCGCAGTCCTTACCGAGACGCGGGCGGTCGTAGCCGCTCTCGTCCAGAGATCGGAAGAGCTGAAGACGTCTACCCCCACGGTCAAGAGGGGGTTCAGGGCAGTCAACGCATCCACGGGGACAAGGTCGACCAGACCGCCGTCCACCAGGAGTAGATCCCCTCGCGGGACGGGTGCAAAGAGCCCCGGTACCGAGATGCTGGCCCGCACTGCCTCGGCGATCTTGCCTTCCTTCAGCAAGACGGGCCTCCCTGTGCGAAGGTCCGCGGCCACGATGACCAGGGCAGGCCCTTCCCCTTCCAGGTCCCGGAAATCCATGTCGCGGGTGAGCCGGCGGATCTCGTCGCGCAGGGCCTCCCCCTTGAAGACTCCTCCGGCAAACTGAAGATCGGCGTACTGGACCAGGTCAGAGCGCCGCAAACGCCGGAGTCGGCTCTCCAGCTCAGGAAGGGTGCCGCAGGCGTAGGCAGCCGCGATCAGCGAGCCGATGCTGGAGCCCGCCAGGCTACTGACCGGTATGCCTTCCCGGTCCAGCACCTTGAGGATGCCGATGTGGGCCAGCCCCCTGGCCGCTCCCCCGCCCAGGGCCACCCCTATCACGCCCGATCGGCCGCGGCCGCCGGACCCGCGTTCGTGGCACGCCACCACGACGGG
>JASBVW010000115.1 GCA_029961005.1 Bacillota bacterium | reverse complement strand
CGGATCTCCTCCGGCTTCACCCCCGCCCGGTCCATGGCCTGCCGGTAAAAGGGTACCCGGGCGTAGACCCACTCCACCAACTCTTGCAGCCGGGCCAGCTGGAGCTTTTGCAGCTCCGCTCGCGGCAAGCACTCCCTCTCCTGGTTCCAGTACATCAAGCCGGCCCTCCTAGGGAAGCTGGTTCAGATAGGACTGATAGGCGTCCGCATCCAGGAGATCCTCCAGCTCGGAGGGATCAGACAGCTCGATCACGGCTATCCATCCCTCTCCGTAAGGATCGCTGTTCACCAGCTCCGGGCTCTCTTCCAGGGCCGTATTGACTTCCACAACCCGCCCGCTCACCGGCGCGTGGATGTCGGAGACCGCCTTGACCGACTCCACGCGGGCCATGGGTCGGCCCGCGGTCACTTCGTCCCCCACGGCCGGCAGTTCCAGGTAGACCACGTCGCCCAGCTCTTCCTGGGCGTAGAAGGTGATGCCCATCACCGCCCGGCCGCCTTCCACCCGCGCCCACTGATGCTCCCTGCTGTACTTCAAATGCTCAGGATACACCTCACGCCGCCCCCTTGTTTCTCGCCTTCTCTGCCGCCTGCGCGTACAGCTCCGCCACCACCGGCTCCCCGGCCCGCACCAGCCACACCCGGTCAGGCTGAGGGCAGATCTCAATGATGGCGCTCTCCTCGCTGGCCAGGTAGACCGTGTCTCCGCTCACAGCGGCCACCATGGGCCGCAGCTTGATGCGGTCGTTCAAGCCCACCATGCCCCGCCGGCTTCCCACGATGATGCTGAAGGGACCATTGAGCAGCGCACTTCCGTAGACCTGCCGGAGAGCCGTCAGGGCCTCCCGCTCCTCCTCCGGCAGCTCGTCGATCTCCTGCCAAAAAGGCGCGGCCAGGGCTGCGCAGACCAGTGGAAAAGGCAGGCCGTGCCGCCGCTCCAAAAGGTCGAAGAGGTAAGCCACCACCTCGGTATCGGTCTGGAGGGCGCAGCGGTAGCCAAACATCTCCAGGTAGCGCTTATTGATCCCGTAGGAAGAGATCTCGCCGTTGTGCACCACCGACCAGTCCAGGATGGTAAAGGGGTGCGCCCCGCCCCACCAGCCGGGGGTGTTGGTGGGGAACCGCCCGTGGGCGATCCACATGTAGCCCTCGTACTCCTCCAACCGGTAAAACCGCCCGATCTCCTCCGGAAACCCCACCCCCTTAAAGGCCCCCATGTTCTTGCCGCTGGAGGCCACGTACGCCCCCTCGATGCCTTCGTTGATGGCCATCACGGCCGCCACCGTGAAGTCGTCCTCGCTCAGCGGGCGCCGCCCCGGCAGGTGCAGGCGGTCCTCCCGCGGCCGCACGAAGTAGCGCCACAGGAGGGGAGCGTCTTCGATGCCGGGCACGTGGCGAGTCGGAATGGGCTCGGCGTGCCGGACTGTAAAGCGGTCGGCAATGAAATGCTCGCACTCCTCCCGGCTCCGCTCGCTGTCGTACATCAGGTGCAGGGCGTACTCCTCGGCAAACTGAGGATAGATCCCGTAGGCGGCGAACCCTCCCCCCAAGCCGTTGGAGCGGTCGTGCATCAAGGCGATGGACTGGATGATGCTCTCGCCGGAGACCCGGCGCCCGTCGCGGTTGATGAAGCCGCTGATGGCACAGCCCGAGGGAATACGACCGTAATTTTCCTGCATATTTACGCACCCTCCTCGCTTCTCCCTGCTCAACAATCAACTTCTTTGCTCTTCCTTTTGCAGCTCCGCCAGCAGGCGCAAAAGCTCCGCGCGCCCGTCCGCCGGGAGCTTACCCATCCCCAGGCTCTGGCGCGCTCGCTCATCCGGAGCGATGAGGCGGCCGCTCTTCAGGAACTCGCCCACCGCCCGCTCAATCCCCTTGGGGACGGCACCCCTCTCCATGGCGATGTGCTTCAGCATCAGAAAGACCCTCTCCATGCCGAAGCGCTGCGGGCACATCTCATAGCAGGTGTGGCAGTCGATGCAATGCCAAAACTCCTCCTCCCGCAGCACGGCCTCCAGCTCCCCCGCCGCCACCCGCCGGATCAGCTCATTGGGCCGGAAGGAAGGGCGGTGCTGCTGAACCGGGCAGAGGCGGTCGCAGGCGCCGCAGTCCGCACAGTGCTGGACGAACTCCCGCGGCAGGTAGCGCTCAATGATCGACCACCCGTCCTGAATCGTCCCCCAGCGGGCAAAGAAGCTGGTCGGGTCGGTGCGGTGCCGGTCCACGCCCAGTTCCTCCCGGCTGAACCCCAGGGCCAGGGCCAGCAGCTCCGGGTAGGAGAAGACGGGCAGGTGTAGCCGCTCGCCGCGCCGCTCCAGCAGGGACTGGGTGGTGTCGTACTGGACGAAACATTGCGGGCAGGTGGTGGTGAGGGCGTCCGCCCCCAGGCTCACCAGCTCGCTCAATTTGCGGCGGACGAAGGCCGTGGCGTCCTCGGCGTCTCCCACGCCTCCCAGGTACTGGCCGCAGCAGAGCATCTTGGTGGAGTAGTCCACCACTTCCGCCCCTAAGGCCCGCACCAGCGCCTCCAGCTTTACCGGGTTCAAAGGGTCGTCGAAGCCCACCCCGAGGCTGGGCCTGGTCTGGTGGCAGCCGGGGTGTACCCCGATCCGCAGCCCGCGCAAGGGCTTCACCACCGCTTGGGAGAGGCGGCGCACCCCCACGTCGGTATAGAGCAGGTCCACGATGTGCCGCACCACCAGGCGCCCCTGGTACTGGAGGTCCACCCGGGCCAGGAGCCGGTTGATCCGTTCGCGGAGGGCAGGTTCGGACCGGAGGCGATTGGAGACCAGCTTCAGCGTGCTGTAACAACCGTTGCAGGGAGTGATGAGGACCTCCGCCGCCCGCTCCGCCACCGCCAGGTTGCGGGCTGCGGCCAGGAGCCACACCTTTTCGTCCATGGTTTCGATGAGGGTGCGCTCCGGGCAGCAGGTAAAGCCGTCCACCTCCGCAAACTCCACGCCCAGCCGGGGCAGGGCCACCCGCAGGGACTTTTCCGTAAAGGGATGGCGGGCCGGGATTTGGCAGCCCAAGAACAGGACATACCTGGCTCGAGACATCTGTGCGGCTTTCCTCCTTCAAGTTCAGGCGTGGATGGCTCGCCCTTCCGCCGCCTCCGCCGCCTCCCAAAGGGCCTCCGGGAGGGTGGGGTGGGCGTGCATCACCTGCGCCAGCCGCTCTGCGGTCAGACCCGCTTCCACGGCCAGCGTTCCTTCAGCGATGAGGTCCGAGGCGTGGGGCCCGATGATGTGCACCCCCAGGACGCGCCCGTCCCGGCCATCGGCCACCACTTTGACGAAGCCCTCGGTCTCCCCCATGGCCAGAGCCTTCCCGCTGGCCAGGAAGAAGAAGCGCCCCACCCGGATCGGCCGCCCAACCCGCTCCGCCTCTGCCTCGGTCAGCCCCACCGAGGCCACCTCCGGCCGGGTGAAGACGCAGCTGGGCACGGCCCGGTAGTCCATGGCCGCCGGGCGGCCGGCGATTCGTTCCGCCGCCACCACACCCTGGCGCGAGGCCACGTGGGCCAGCTTGGCCCGCACGTCGGTGACGTCCCCCACGGCGTAGATCCCGGGGACGTTGGTCTCCATGCCCTCTGTCACCGGGATCTCCCCGCGGGCATTGAGCTCCACCCCCGCCTCCTCCAGGCCCAGATCACGCGTATTGGGGGCGCGCCCCACCGAAACCAAGACGCGCTCCACCTCCAGCTCCTCGCCGGACCCCAGGACGACCCTGACGGACGCCGGCCGCTTCTCCACCGCCTGGACTGTGGTTCCGGTTTTGACCTCGATCCCGCGCCGCTTGAAGTAGCTGCGGAGCTGGCGGGAGACCTCCTCGTCCACCAGGGGGAGCAGGTTGGGCATGGCTTCCACCACCGTTACCCGGCTCCCCAGCTCGGCGAAAAGGGAAGCAAATTCGCACCCGATGGCCCCGCCGCCTACCACCAGGAGGCTGGCCGGCACCGCCTCCAGCGAGAGGGCCTCGTCTGAGGTGATGACCTGGCGGCCGTCGTAACCCAGGGCTGGCAAGACCGCCGGCCGCGAACCGGTGGCGAGGATGACGTGGCGCCCCGCCACCTCCCGGACCTCGCCGCCTGGCCCCTCCACCCGCACGCGCCGGCGGTCCAGCAGGCGCCCCCGGCCCGCGAGGAGAGTGATGCGGTTCTTTTTAAACAGGTGATGGATCCCCTTGACCAGCCGGTCCACCACCGCCGCTTTGCGGGCCATGAGGGCCGGGAAGTCCACCTCTACACTCCCCACGCGCAGCCCGTACTCCGAGGCCCGGCGCACCTGGGCCAGGAGGGAAAGACTGGCGTATAAGGCTTTAGTGGGGATACACCCCCGGTTGAGGCAGGTGCCGCCCACCGCCCCCTCTTCCACCGCACAGACGGAGAGTCCCAGCTGTGCCGCCCGGATGGCGGCCACATAACCCCCGGGGCCGGCCCCGATGATCACCACGTCGTACTCCATTTCCCTTCCCTCCTCCGCCAGCCGCCGGGCCCCCGCTCCCCTTACCTTGGCTCCGGGGCCCGGAATCCCAGCGGCTCCGTGCGCTAGTAGGCGTACAGGTTGCCGTACGGGCGGGAACTGACCGGCACCAGCTTGGTGAAAGGTTCCGCCATGATCTCCTCGAGGTCGAGGCCCAGGTCGGAGCAGTACTCCCCCAGGTGCTCCCGCAAGAGGGCCAGGTCCTCTTCCTCCAACGGGCGGACGGCCACTTCTCGCCCCAAATGGCGCGGGTCCACCTCGCCCCGCAGGTACATGACCCCGCCGTGCATGCCGGTGCCGCAGTAATCCCCCACCAGGGGCTGCTGGCCCCGCTCCAAACCCAGGACGATCAAGATGCCCCCGGCCATGTACTCGCCGCAGAAGTCGCGGGCCGTACCCCCGGCGATCAGCACCGGAATCTGTTTCTTGTACGCCTTCATATGGATGCCTACCCGGTAGCCCACATCCCCCAGGATGTGGAGCTTGCCTCCGCGCATACCGTAGCCCAAGACGTCCCCGGCATGGCCGCGGATGACGATCTTCCCGGAGTTCATGGTGTTGGCAGCGCCGTCCTGTCCGTTGCCGCAGACAAAGATGGAGGGCCCGTCCATGAAGGCACCCAGGTCGTTGCCGGGCACGCCGTAGACCTCTATCCTGACCGGCGCGTTCACCCCCGTACCGAGGTAGCGCTGGCCGTTGACGTTCTCCAGGATCAGCTCCCTCTCCCCCGCCGCCACGGCCTCCTTGATCCGGCGGTTGAGCTCCCGATAGTGCATTCCGCGGGCATCGATTTTGAGCATCTTCCGTTTCCTCCTCACATGCCGGCGGCCTTCACGCCCAACACTTCCAGAGCCGGGGTCTCCAGCCCCACGGCCCGGAGCCGCTCCCGACTGCCCCGCAGGCTTTCGATGGCATTCAGGCCCAAAGCGCCCAGAATCTCCTTCAGTTCGTGGCTCCAGGCGTGGATGAGGTTGACCAGCCGTTCCGTAGCCCAATCGGGGTCCAGCCGCCGGACTAGTTCCGGCCGCTTCATCGTCGTGGGCGGTGCTCAGGCGGTCGGGCCCGCCGGCCGGTCGG
>JASBVW010000114.1 GCA_029961005.1 Bacillota bacterium | reverse complement strand
AGCCCGGCGGGAGCAGTGCCTCCTCGCCGGCCTGCTGCTCCTCTCTCGGCGGCTCCTCCTCGCTCAGGCGCACCTCCTGGGGAAAGACCATCCCCACCGCCCGCGCCTGCTTAATGATCTCCTCGCGCGCAAGAGGGCGCCGACCGGCAAAGGCGACCAGCACCGCTGCCAAGATTAAACCCATACCCAGGCCGGTCAGAAGATCGCGGACTTTCCAGTGGTTCACCCTCTCACCTCGCCCGCGCCTGCTCCAAATTCAAGATCAGTTCCACCTCTCCCTTGCCCAGCCCCAACTCTTTGGCGATGGAGGTGATGTCCTTCCCCTGAGCAGCCAGCTCCTTCACCGCCTTTTCTCGGGCTCGCCGGTCGAGGCGCGGCGGTTGAGCAGAGACCCTCTGGGGGCCAGCAGCGGGCTGAACCACCGGCTGAGGAGCGGAGACCTCGCTCTGGCTGGGAGCTTTCTCTTCCTCCTGCCAGCGCGCCCGGAGCGCCCCGATGCGCTCTTCCAAATCGCTGACCGCCCGTCGGGCGGCCTGGTTCAGTTCTTCAGTCAAGTCTGAGACTAACAGCTCCAAATCCGCCGTCCGATCCCGCACCACCTGCTCGAGGGCCTCTTTCTGCAGGCGCACAAAGCTTTGCTCTTGCTTATGCTGCCAGAAGAGAGCTCCAGCCAAGGCAAGCATCCCTAAAATGAGCAGGACCCATTCCATCTCCCCTCACGCTCCGACTTTTTTCTAGATCTTGACATCGATGTGGCCGCCCACCTCTTGCTGAGAGGGGTGGCTTCCCTTTTCTTCTTCCGCCAGGCCCTGCTTCTCTTTCCTGGCCTCGGCCTGCTTTCGGCCAGCCCCCCTCTCCCCCTCCCCCTTGGACTCGCGGCGGTGCCCTTCCCTTTCCACGCGAGACTGGGCCACGGTGGGGGTTTTCTGAACCTGTTCCTGCTGCCTGGCCATCTGCACCTGGTTTTGGATCAAGAAGGTCTGCTGACCCGTCCTGGCTTGCTGCTCCTGGATTTGCTGGACGCGCTCTACCTCGCTGGCTCTGGAGACCATAACCTGCAGATCCACCGGTTTAATGGACACTGCCCTCTCCCCCCCTTACAATGCCGTCCCCTCTCTGATCTCGCCATCCGCCAGGTAAAACATTACTTTGGCCAGCTCATCCTTGACCAGATGAGTGGTATGGCCGATGGTGACCTTGACGCCGGGATACATGACCTCCGACGCCTGCACGCGCCCGCGAGGATCGCTGGAGAGGAGGGCGTCCAGTTGCTCCTTCCGCTTGCGCAGCTCCACGATCTCATCTCGCAGGAAGGCGTGGGTCTTAAGGATCTTCTGCATGCGGGCTGTCTCTTCTTCAGAGAAGATCTTCCCTGCCGCCAGGGCATTTTTTAAGGTATTAAGAGCTTTGTTGAGTTGATCCAGCTGGCGCTCCTTCTCCGCCAGGGAAGCATTGAGCTTGTTCAACTCCTCGCGATGCTCCGGCTGAATTCCCACCTCAATCTCCGTCTTGGTGGCCAGCTTGGACCCTATCACCTTGGCCCGCACCAGTTCCCCGGCGCGGAGGAGGCCACCCACAATGCGCCCCCTCTTCCCCCTGACGTCGATCTTCCTCCCCGCCTGGACCTGGGAATAGAGGATGGCCTCTTCCACCAGCACCTCCTCGCCGGCTTGTACGATGGCGTGTTCCAAAAACCGGGCGACCACGTTCTTCCCGGCCACGATCTGGCCCCGATCCCCGCCCTGCATCCCGCGCAACAGCACGACATCGCCCCCGGCGAAGAGATTGGCCGCCTCTACGGACCCGCGCACCTCGATATTACCCTGCGCCCGCACAGTAAAACCGCTGTGGACGTTGCCTTGCACCACCACGCTGCCTACAAAATCGATATTGCCCGTCGTAAAGTCCACGTCTCCGTGCACCTCGTAGATGGGCAAGACGTGGATCTTGCCGTTGGAGACCACCACCTGTCCGGCAGTTCCGGCAATGAGTTGGGTCTCATCCTCGGAAACTTCCACGTTTTTGCCGCGAGGGAGCTTGATGTCCTTCCCCGGCTTGGGCGGGATAGGTTGCCCGCGCACGGTCATCCCGGGGATCCCGGCCTGGGGAGGTATTTTAACCGCCAGTACGTCTCCTTTCTGCACGTTCTGCACCAATTGCAGGTTGTAAAAATCCACCCGCCCGTCTTCCAACTCCACAGGGCGCGAAGCCTTCTTGTCCAGGGAGAACCGGTACTCCAGGTAGGCGTCTTTCCCGTCCACTGGCGGTTTTCCCGCAGCTACCACGTAACGATGGGGGAACTCCTGCTGCTGCAGAGCCACTTCCACTTGGGACCAGTTGATGCCGTAGGTAACCCCGGCCTCCGCCAGAGCAGCCTCCACCGCCTCGCGCGTCAACGGCTTGCCGCCCAAGGCAGGCACTATCTCCAGGTAAGCCGCCAGGCCGTCATCGGAGACAGTCACCACTGCTTGCGCATCCCTGACCTCGGAGGGATTCAGCTCGGCGATTTTAACCGGCAGGCCGTCTCGAGCCTCCAACAGCTGTCGGATTGCCCTCCCGTCCACATCGGTGATCTTCCTGCGGGCCAACTCCCGATACAGCATGGAAAGGTCCACTTTATCCACCCAAGCCACAGGAATGGAGGCGTAGACCCCGTCTTCCCGCACCGTAATTTCGATGGGCTGCTGGATAGCCGCGGCCAGGCTCTGTTTACCCTGCTCCTTTTGCTCTCGCGGCTCTCCTGGCTCCCCCGGCCGCTGCGCCCCTGCCTCTCCGCCCAGCAAAGCCAATCCGCTCTGCAAGGCTGCCTCCAGTTCACTCAGGTCGGCAACCTTCTCGCTCGGTCGCTCTTCGGGGGTGATCCTTTTCTCTTCCGCCACGCTCCCCTACCCCCTTTCTCAGCCTGACCCGGCTAGTTTTGGAAGGCTTGCTTCCAACGGATCAAGCGACTGCGCAGTCTCAAAATAGCTTTGCTGTGGATCTGCGAGACGCGCGCCTCCGTGACGTCCAGCACCTTGCCTATCTCTTTTAAGGTCAAGCCCTCGTAGTAATAGAGGGCAATGACCAACCTCTCCCGCTCTGACAACCGGTCAATGGCCTCGCTCAGAGTGCGCTTCAACTCTTGGAGCTCCACCGCAGCCAACGGGTCCGTGCTGGAAGTATCCCGCACGGTCTCAATGACGCGGATGTTCTCCTCTAAGTTGCCATCGGTCTTCCAGAGCTCGTCCAACGAAGTGAGGGCCGTGCAGGCTACCTCGTTTAACATCTGGTAATACTCCTCAGTCGACAGGTGAAGGGCCGCCGACAGCTCCTCGTCGCTGGCCGGGCGCCCCAGTTCCGTCTCGATCTTCTGGGCTGCCTCCTCCAACTCCCGCGCCTTTTGCCGCACCGAGCGGGGAACCCAATCCGCGCTCCGCAGGCCGTCGATGATTGCCCCCCGGATCCGGGCTAGGGCATAGGTTTCAAACTTCACCCCCCGGCTGGGATCGTACTTCTCCACCGCATCGATTAGCCCAAAGATCCCGTAGCTGATCAGGTCGTCGAACTCCACCGTGGAAGGAAGGCCGATGGCTACCCGACCGGCCACGTACTTGACCAAGGGGGCGTACCGGAGTATCAGCTCTTCCCGGGCCTGACGATCCCCATGGACTTTATACGCCTCCCAAAGCGGCGCGCTGTCCTGCGGCTGATCGCTGATCACGCCTCTTAGCCCCCCTCCGAGCAGTTCCTTCGCCTACAGCACTTTCTCTCCGTGGCCGATGGTCTTAATCAGGACTTGTCCATCGCTGGTGGTGAAGATCATGGTCCGACCGTGATTACCTCCCGTATCCTCTCCGGTGATGCGCAAGCCCAGCTCCCCCAGCACCCTCTTAGTTGCCTCTACGTTGCGCCGCCCCACGGAAAAGCGCTCGTCGTTCTTGGAGAAAGAGAACATCTGCGCTCCCCCCGCTATCTTCACTACCAACCGGTGCCGCCGGGCCCCCAGCTCTTCCAACTTCTCCACCAGGTCGGGCAGAGCCGTATCGGCAAACTTGGCCCTGTTCTCCGTCGACCGGGCTTGCTGCGAATCCGGCAGCATTACGTGGGCCAGTCCACCCACCTTTGCCTGGGGATCGTAGATCGCCACCCCGACACAGGACCCCAGCCCAGAGGTGATGAGCACCCCCGGCGCCCGGCACCAGCCGGACTGAGCCATTCCGACCCGGATTACCTCTCCTTCTGATTGCACCCGTCCTTCACTCCCAGCGCCTGCAGGATGACAGGAAGCGAGTCTGGATCAGGCACCAGGAAGAAATGCCCCCTCACTCCTTCTCCTTCGTCATCCGTGACAAAATCGGTGTCAATGAGCAGTGCATAGTCGGCCACTTGCCCAATCTCACTGAGAATAGAGTCCACCAAGGCCCCCGCCATGTCGTGAGCGAAAGCAGGGACGGTGGGATGAAACTGCAGATGGGTCATTTCGCTCAGAGCCTGCAAATAAGCCCCTGTTAGAATATTGGTGACCTCACCCAAAGCGGACTGCTCCATCTCACTGAATACTCCTCCCTCCCCTTCCTCCCGGTGCAGCAAAAGCCGCACCAGGTGGCGCGCTCGCTCGAGCGGCAGGAGGAAGAGGATCGTAGCCTTGGCATCGCCGCTGATAGCCGTGCAGATGCCCACCACTTCCTTCTCTGCCCCGCCTAGAGCATCGACTACTTCCGAAAGAGGCAGCAGGCGAGCCTGCGGTACCGTCATGGGGATTCGCCGCCCCAGCAGGGTGGCCAAAACGGTAGCGGCATTCCCTGCTCCAATGGTGCCGATCTCTTTTAAGGCATCCAGTTGCAGGTTGCTCAGCTGCAAGTCGCTCCCCCCTTCGCCGGGCGGGGTTTCCGCTTCCTCCCTGTCGCCCCTTGCTCCTCCGCCTCGGGCAGGCGGCCCCTCACCTTCCGCTCTTCCCCTGCTTCGGATCTTTTGCTCTCTTCTTCTTTTTTCTGCCACTGTCTTACGGCTTCCTGCAAGGATTTTAGTTCTTTTTCCTCCAGTACCTCTTGCAGATTGAGAAGTACAATGAGCCGCTGTTCCCCCGCCTTGCCCACTCCCCAGACATAGTGCGCCGCTTTCCCTTTCAGGAAAGGGGGCGCGGGGGCCACCATGGCTGCGGGAAGGGTCAGGGTCTCCGTAACCGCGTCCACCGCCATCCCTATCACTTGCCCTGCCACCTCCACCGTGATCACCCGGCCGCCTTCCAACTCCTGCTTTTCCTGGAGCCCAAAGTGGCGGGCCAGGCTGAGCACAGGAATGGCCTGCCCTTTCCATTCCCACAACCCCTCGAGTATGTGAGGAGCCCGGGAAACGGGCACCAGCTTTTCTAGCCGGTGAATGCCGCGGACCTGCATGATGTCTACCCCGTATTCCTGGCCGGCTACTCGGAAGACCACCAATTTATAAACTTCGCCCGCTCTCGCGCTCATTGCTCATCCCCCTCCCGCCGGACCGTTCAGGCGAGCCAGCCTTTCCCAGAGCCCGCGCAAACCGGCATGATTGGCCGCCTGGGCCGCGCCGCTGCCTCGAATCGCCCGCCAGGAGGCGA
>JASBVW010000113.1 GCA_029961005.1 Bacillota bacterium | reverse complement strand
GGGGCGTGCAGCGCCTGCTCCCGGAGGCCAAGGAATGAGAGGGGAGCTTTGTGCGCGCAAGGAAGGGGTATACGGTCGTCTGGACCAGGCGGGCTCTCGTGCGCTTTTTAAGCCTGGGAACGGCGGCGCTCCTCTTGGGGTTGAGCCCTTATCTTTACGGGCTGGGCCTCCGTTATTGCCGGGGGGTGAAGCCCGGGGTGACCCTGGCCGGGCGGCCGGTGGGTCTCCTCTTGGCACACGAACTCCGGAAAGCAGTACAGGAGCTGGCGGGCACTTACTACCGCCCGGCGCGCTCCGCTTACTTTGACCCCGCTTCCCAGCGCGTCATACCGGAAGAGCCCGGCCAGGAGCTGGCGGTAGAAGAGACGGTGCAGCGGGTCTTGGCGGCGCGCCCCGGGGAGGAGGTCCAGCCCGTCCTCCGGCAGTTGCGCCCTCTGACGGTGGCCCGGCAATTCACCCCCGTTTACCGAGGGGAGAGCGGCCGGCCTCTAGTGGCGCTGATGTTCAACGTGGCATGGGGAGAGGAGGAGCTCCCCCGCCTGTTGACCGTTCTGGCCGAAAAGAAGGTCCGGGCCACTTTTTTCGTCGTGGGCACCTGGGCGCGCCGGTTCCCTCACCTGGTGCGGGAGCTCTCTACCGGTGGCCACGAGGTGGCCAACCACGGGCTGGAGCACGTCCACCCCGCCACCTTGGCGGAGGAGGAGGTGATGCGCCTAATTATAGAGAACGAGCACCTGCTGAAAGAGCTGGGGTGTCGCCCGGCCAAGCTCTTTGCCCCCCCTTACGGGGAGGTGAGCCCCCAAATGGTCCGGGTGGCAGCCGCCTTGGGGTACTACACCGTCCTCTGGACGGCGGACACGGTGGACTGGAAGCGCCCCCGGCCGGAGGTCATCCTGCGCCGGGCCGAAAAGGGGGCCCAACCCGGGGGTTTGCTGCTAATGCACCCGACCGCACCCACCGTCTCCGCCCTGCCTCTTCTCATCGACGCTTTGCGCCGGGCGGGCCTGGAGCCGGCCACCGTCTCCCAGGTGCTGGGCTTGGAGGGTTCAGAATAGGGTCTGGCTGAGGAGAGACCAGAGGCGGGGGTCTTCATAACCCAGCTTCCACAAGGCCACTCCGCGCAGGCCGTAGCGGTTTACCAAAGCCAACTTGTGCTCCGCGCTGTAGCTGGTCTCAAACCAGACCACCCGTTGTTCCTTCCCCCGGTAGTAGGAAAAATAAGGGGCTTTGGCCACGGGGTCCCATTTGATGGACGCGCCAGCCCGTCGGGCCAGGTTGAGGGCCTGCCAGTACGAGAGGGCGCGCCCGGACCCGCCTCGGCTGGGCCAGTCATACCCGTAGGCGGCCAGGCCCAGAATAATCTTCTGGGGTGGGATTTGGGTGCGGGCGTACTCCACCACTTTTTCCACCCACTGGAGGGAGGCGATGGGGCCCGGCTTGCCTACGCGGAAATGTTCGTCGTAGGTCATGAGTACCACCAGGTCGGCGTACTGCCCGACGGCGCGGTAATCAATGGCCCCGGCCCAGCGGGAAGAGGGGTCGTCCCGGTATTTGGCCGGGACGGCCACGGTGACCAGATAGCCGCGGGGCCGCAGGGAAGCGGCCAGTTCCCGCAAAAACGCGGTGAAATGAGGGCGGTCCCAGGGATACAGGTTTTCAAAGTCGATGTTGACCCCGTCGTAGCCGTAGGTGCGCAGAATGTTGCCGATGGCGGCTACGGCCCGCGCGCGGCTGGCGGCGGAAGAGAGCATGTTGTGGGCCGCGTCGGCGTCGAAGCCCGCCTGGTTATGGTTGTGCACCAGGGCCAGGGCTTTTAGGCCCCGAGCCCGGGCCAGATTGACCACGGCCTGGTCGTGGCGACCGCTCACGTTCCCTGCGCCGTCAATGCGGAAGAAGAAGGGGGCCACGGCCGTCAGGGAGCGCCAGTGGCTGGCCAGAGAGGCGTAAGAGCCGCTGTCGCTGCCCGAAGCCCCGGTGTAGTACCCCAGGACCTCTCTGGCCCGGAGCGGTTTCCGGCTGGGCGCGGCGGCAGGAGAGGCCGGGCCGACCAACCAGCTCACCACCCAGCCGGTGCGCCCGTCTGGGGTTTTGACCTTGAGCCAGCCGTTGCGCCCCGAGAGGACGGAAAGGGGTGTGCCCCGGGGGAGGGTGGCCAGGGTGGGGTAGGAGGTCCCGGGTCCGCTCCTGACGTTGACCAGGTCGGTGGTGGTTAAGGCCGATCCCCTGTCGGCGTCGAGCGGGCCGGCCCCGGGCTGCCCGACGGGCGCGGAAGGAGAAGACCAGGAAGGAGGGGCGGGGGAAAGCGAAGGGTCGCCCTTGCCGCCGAAGAACCCCGTCAGGTAGAGAAAAAGGGTGATCAGGGTCAGGGTAACTCCCTGGGACATGGGGCCGGCCCTCCTTTCTCCAGTCACTGTCTTTTTCGCCCGGCCAGGGGGAGATCCTCTTTGTAATTTTCGCGGAGACTGGTATAATCTTGAGGCAGGGGTGGAATTTCCCGGCGGGGCCGAGCGCCGGGTTGCGAAAAGAGGAGCCCTGTGCGAAGAGGAGGCAAGGTGCCTGCATGTCCCAGGAGTGGTACCAGCGGACTCAGTTGTCCAACGGCATCCGCATCGTCAGCGAATACATCCCTTCGGTGCGTTCGGTTTCCCTGGGTTTTTGGTTCGCTGCCGGGTCCAGGTACGAAGAACCTCAGGAGAGCGGCATCTCTCACCTCTTGGAGCACCTCTTCTTTAAAGGGACGGAGCGGCGCACGGCCAGGGAGATTGCCGAGGCCTTCGACAGCTTGGGGGGACAGCTGAACGCCTATACCAGCAAAGAGTACACCTGCTATTACGCCCGCGTTCTCGACCAGCACTTTGAACAGGCAGTAGAGATCTTGAGCGATATGCTCCTGCACGCGCGCTTGGCAGAGCAGGATCTGGAAAAGGAAAAGAACGTCGTCTTGGAAGAGATCAAGACGTACGAGGACACCCCGGATGAGCTGATTCACGACCTCTTCGCCCAGGCGGTGCTCAACGGCCATCCTCTGGCGCGCAGCATCTTGGGCGGCGCGGAGACCGTCCGCGGCTTGACGCGGGAGAAGCTCCTGCGCTACTTGGAGCGCTACTACACCCCCGATCGCCTGGTGGTGAGTGCGGCCGGCCACGTGGAGCACGAGCGAGTGGTGGCCGAAGTGGCGAAGTATTTTGCCGCGATGGAGGGGCGGGGGGAGAGTGTAGCCCCCACCGGCGAGGAGATTACCTCACAACCGCGCCTTTTGCGCCACAAAGAGACCGAACAGGTGCACATCTGCTTGGGCAGCCGGGGGCTTCCCCGGACCGATCCCGATAAGTACGCCCTTTTCCTTCTGGATACCATCCTGGGCGGCGGCGCCAGCTCCCGCTTCTTCCAGGAGCTGCGGGAAGAGAGGGCTCTGGTTTACGCCACCTACTCCTACCATACCTGCTTCCAGGAGACGGGGCTGTTCACCGTTTACGCCGGTACGAGCCCGGAGCATACGGAGGAGGTCTTGGCGGTGATGCAGGCCGAGCTGGAGCGGGTCTGGCGCCACGGCGTCACGGAGGCGGAGCTGAAGCGAGCCAAGGAGCAGCTGAAGGGAAGCCTGGTCTTGGGATTGGAAGGGACGGCCAACCGCATGAGCCGCCTGGCCAAGGCGGTGCTCTTTTACGACCAGATCCTCAGCCCGGACGAACTCATCCAGTTGATCGAGCGGGTGGATTTGGAGGACGTGCAGCGGGTGGCCAGCCGGGTGCTGGCGCCCGAACACCTGGTGACTGCGGTGCTGGGGCCTTTGGAAGGGGGGCAGGCGTGATGTCTGCCTTGGCCTGGGAGATCTCCGTCAAGGTCAAGCGACTCTCCCCGCTGGTCGGGCAGAGGATCGGTTGGCCGTTTTACGCCACGGAAGGAGCGGCCGGTCTGGATCTGGCTGCCTGCTTGGAAGCGCCTCTCTCTATTCCGCCCGGGCAGCGGGCCATGATCCCCACCGGCATTGCCGTGGAGATCCCTTCCCGCTTCCTAGTCGGCCTGGTCTTCCCGCGCAGCGGCCTAGCCAGCCGGCACGGGATCTCTTTGGCCAATGCCGTGGGGGTGATTGACAGCGATTACAAGGGGGAGATCATCTGCCCCGTCCAGAATAACTCCCAGCAGGAGTACACGGTCCACCCGGGGGATCGCATTGCCCAGCTGGTCTTTGTCCCCATTGCGGTGGCGCGCCTCGAGCTGGCGGAAGAGCTTGAACCCACCCGGCGGGGCAGCGGAGGCTTCGGTTCCACTGGAAAGTGACTCTTTCCTTGACAGGTCTACCCCCTTATGCTATAGTGTTCCTAGTTTTGGAGGGAATTAGACGGATTTTAGTGTAAATAAGCTGTTTTTGCGCCGGAGGGAATTTTTTCTTTAGGTTTAGGAGGGAAGGTGACCGTGACTTTTGATTTCCGCGAGAGGTTGGAGAGTTTGAAGGACGAGATTCAGATTCTCCGGCGCCGGCTGAACGACGTGGCAGAGGAGCAGACCTTTCAGCTGAAGAATGAAGAGGCGCTCGAGATCAGCTATAAGCTGGATCAGTTGATTGCTGAGTTTTTGCGCATCCGCGAGCGGCTGGAGCGGGAGGGGGAGAAGGAACCGCAAGCCAAGGGTACGGGCTACCAGGGGGTAGACTGACGGGGAGACGAGGAAAGAAGGGCCGAGGCCTCTTTTTTATTTTTTTATTTTTGGGGCTCAATGGGATAAACGCCTCCCGGCTGGGTAAGAATAAAGGGCAGAAGATGGAAGGAGGCGATTCCATTGGCGACGGTAATCGGTGTCTTTTCCAACCGGGACCAGGCGGAGAGAGCGATTCAGGATATGCGGGCGAAGGGCTTTACTGATCACGAAATCTCCCTGGTGGCCAAGGAAGGTAAGGGTAAGAGGGCCGGCGGCAGAGGAGGAGAGGGGGGAGGTCCGGAGGGGGGAGGCCTCACCATGGGCCAGGATTTGGGTGACGGGGCCGTCACAGGGGGAGCTTTAGGCGGGGTGGCCGGACTTTTAGCCGGGGCTGGGGCGCTGGCCATTCCCGGGCTTGGCCCCATTGTAGCCGCCGGACCCATTGTGGCCGGATTAACCGGCGCGGCAGCGGGAGGCTTGGCCGGCGGACTTCTGGACTTGGGCATCCCTGAGGAGAGGGGGCGCTATTATGAGGAGAAGGTCAGGGAGGGCAAGCTCCTGGCAGTAGTCAAGGCAGATGCGAACAAAGTGAGCGAAGCCGCCATGATCCTGCGGCAGAACGGGGCCTCCGACGTGGAGACTCACTAAGAGGCGGTGCGCAACCGATCCTGAGGAGAGGCGCGAGGAAGAGGAAGCTCTTCCTCGCTCTTTTCTGCAGGCGGAGGATTTCTGCAGAGGGTGTGGAATATCTTCAGCCAATAGGGGGGACAAGGATGCAGCCGGCGATCGACGTGGTGGTGGTAGGGGCCTGCGGTAAGATGGGGCGCGAGGTGGTGCGCGCCGTCCAAAAAGAGGAAGATTTGCGCCTGGCCGGGGCGGTGGACAGGAACGAGGTGGGCCGGGAGATCGGCGAGCTTTTGGGTCTAGGGCCGCTGGGGGTCCCCATCCGTTCCTCTCTGGAAGAGTGGCTGGCCGCTGCGGACTTGGCCCGCGCCGAAAGGCCCTGCGTCATGGTGGATTTCACCCGGCCGGAGGGGGTGCTGGAGCGGAT
>JASBVW010000112.1 GCA_029961005.1 Bacillota bacterium | reverse complement strand
TCCTCTACCCGTTGATTGAGGGAGGGTCGATCTCCCCTGTACCCAATCCGACCAGCTCCGAGGGAGGAATTTTGCATGAAACTCCCTGACTTTCTGGCCGGCCTGTTTCGGAATTACGTCTTTGCAAGCCTGGACGATGAGCAGCACTGCGAGCTGGTCGTCAAGACCGTGCTGGCCTATGGCGAGTGGGAGCAGATCCTCTGGCTCTTCCGCCGCTACGGCCGCGCCAGGGTGGGGGAGATCTTCCTCAAGGACTACTACGGGCTGCGTAGCCTGCCTGAGGCGACGCTCAAGCTCTGGGAGTTGGTCTTCGTCCCCCACCCGCCTCCTGGGGGCGGGGGAGATCCCGTGGCCCGGTGGCGCGGCCGTCGGCGGGTGCCGGTTTCACTCCCCGGCCCCGGAACAAGTGAAGGCCCGCAGTAAACGAGCCTTCCTCTTAATCGCGGCCTTGTGCTTACCGGCCCGCCATGCCTTCCTTCAGGGACCGAATGGAGTCCTCCAGGAGCTTCTTAGTGTACCGGTAGTTGTGAATCCCCCAACTTCGGTCGTTCATGACCAGCTTGTAGTTGGTGTAGGCGTTCTCCAGGACCAGGTACGGGTCGTCGTTAAAGGGCATGGTCCCACCTCGGTGGCAAGTGGCGCATTTATCCCCCGGCTTGTACCCGGGCAGGGTTCCCTGGTTGCGCTCCCGCAGGAGGCGCCCCAGCTCCAGCCAGAGATTGTAGATTTCCCGCTGGCGGCCGTTGAGGTCGAAGGTGGTAGCACCGGGGTGACACCTCTGGCAGGGGGCGGTGTTCAGGAGGTCGTCCGCGCCGTACTGCTCCCGGGGCCGGTTGGGGTCGTCGGGCGACGGGCCGAACCCGCCCAGTTTGCCGTCCGGCCCGGCATCCCGCATCCGCAGGGTGTGGCCGCCTAAGCGCCGTACGCCCTGCTCATCCACGGCCGGCGAGCCCTGGTCCATGTGGCACAGGACGCACTTCTCCGGGGTGTTGTGGGGGTTGGGGAAGTCGTACTTCTCCCCCGGGTACTCGTAGGCCGAGCCTACCCGCCCGGCTGTCCCCTCCAGGAGAACGTTCTGCCACTTCTCCTCGTGGCAGGTGGCGCAGAGGGCTGACTTGTCTACGCGCAATCCTTCCTTATTTTCCGGCGAGATCCGGTGAGGGTCGTGGCAGGCCTGGCAGGAGATGCCCCGGCCCACTTTCTCCGGCACCCGGTCAAAGTCGAAGAAAAGGGGGCCGCCGGGGAAGAGGGGTTTTTTAAACTCTACCTCTCCGAAGGGGATCTTCCGGGCCGCCGCGATGCTGACTGCGTCGGCGAAGCCCTGGGGGTAGTGGCACTTGGCGCAGTTGAGCAAAAGCGGCCGGGCCACTTCGTAAAAGCCGTAGGCGTACCCGTCGGCGTGGCGGGACTTCTCCCACTGGCTGTACTCCTGATGGCAGCGGCCGCACTGCGCCGCCTCGTAGGAAACCTCCATGGTCTGGCGCTTGGCCTCGGCTCCCTGGGCGGACAGGTGCGGCTGTCCCGGGCCGTGGCAGGCCTGGCAGGACATGCCGCCGGCGACCTGCCCGGCCCGCCCTGTGCCTGCGGCGGGGAAATCCGATGGAGAGGGGCGCTGCGCCTCCAGAGAGCGGTGGCAGCCGCCCTGCAGGCACGTCTTTTCCGGCGCCAGGGCGCCTTCCCGGGGGAGGACCGCGATGGTCAGCGACGCCTCCGGGCTGAGCAGCGACGGACCGTAAGGGTCGCGATCCTCCACCGCCAGGGTGGCGATGTATTGCCCCGGCCTTTCCGCCACAAACCACGGGTACTGGGTGCGTTGTGCCGGCTCGGGGCCATCGGCTTGCAGGAGCCTTGTCACGTCGGTTCGCTTCCCGGCGGGGTCCACGTACTCCAGCCGCCAGTGCCAGGCAAACTGCCGCTGCAGCCAGTCGTCATTCTTGCCGTAGGCATCCGGCCGGTGCCCACCCGGGTTATAGAGCTCGGGGGAGGGCAGGTTGCGGTCCAGGCCCCACCCGGCCAGGTAGACCTTCTCTCCCGCCAGGACCGTCCGGAGTCCCGACCCCTCCTTGAGCCGGCCGTCGGGCTGCTTGCCAGGAGGGTGCGGCCCGGCGATGACGCGGGGAAGGGCCTCCGGCGGGGTGTTCTCCGCCTGGACCACCAGCTCCGCAGAGCTTTCTTCCTCGCCGGAGAAGCGGTTCTTGAGGAAGAGCCGCACGGTGTAGATGCCGGGGGCGGGGGGCGTGAAGATAAACTCCAGCGGGGAGCTCCCGGGGATGGGCGAGGGCGCGAGCTGCAGGGGGCGCGGCGGTACGGCATAGGGATCGTTCAGGATGCGCCCCGCGCCGTCCCGAATCTCCCAGCGGATGCCCTCCCGGGAGACATTTTGGGAGTCAGAGGCGTCGAGGTAGACGGCGGTGTTATAGGGCACCCTCCCCTCACCCTGGCTCCGGGCGCCCCACTTCAGGGCGGCCACCGGCCGCCCCTGGGGGGCGGGAAAGAGGGCTGCCGAGACCCGGGCCGGGGACGAAGCCGGCACCAGCACCTTCTGCAGCAGGGTTTCATAACCCGGGGCGGAGAAGGTGACCTCGTACACCCCCGGTGGTACGTCCAGGGAGAAGAAACCGTTCCGGTCCGTGGTGGCGGTGTACCCGCCCGGCTGGACAGTAACCCGAACGCCGGGGAGTCCGGGCAGGGCGAAGGGGATGATCCCCTTCACCGCCGTGACCTGCCCGGCCAGCGAGCCACCTGCCGGACGGCCGTACAGGCTACCCAATCCGAGGAACGGGGGCAAAACCAGCAGGGCTGCGCTCAGGAGAAGGCCTGCCAGCAAAGCCGCCCCACCCAGGTAAAACCAGGAACGCTTCTGAACGCGCACGAAGGTCACCCTCTCTCGCCTTTGGTCAGTTTGCCTGTTTTTTACCGCTTCTGGCCTGCCCGCAGAGCCGCTGCTGCGTCCTCGATTCTCACCGCGGCCTCCTTCATCTTGGCCCAGCCGTACCAGTGGGCGTAGTCCGGATTGGCGTGGAAGGCCCCCTGGAAGGTCCTCATCCTGTATTCCATGAAGATCAGGTAGAGGTCCTGCTCGATGGGGGTCTTGGCTTCGTAGAATTGCAGGAGGTCAGGAGCGAAAGTCCAGCCGGCCGGCTTCTTCAAGAGACCCTGGTCGTAGAGCGACTTGACGGTCCTGATGGCCTGGGCGAAGATCCGGTCGGCCTCTCTAACCATTTGATCCCCGGCGGCCAAGTTCTCCTCAGCGTACCGGCGGGAATGGCACTTGGTGCAGGTCTCCAGCATCCGCGCCCTCTGCTGGGCGAACTCCTCTTTGCTGAGCCGGGCCACTTTACCCCCCTGGACCACGGCAAGCCGCTCCGTGGGATTGCCCTGACCGTCTAGGACCCCCAGGGCCTGGAGGATGGTCACCCGGTCCTTCCACCATTCAGGATCGTCCTCCGGCACCCGCAGGGCCAAAAAGCCCCACGCCGTCATCACGGCGTGATTGCCGCCGGGCAGGTGGCAGGTCTGGCAGGTGGGCGCCCGTTCGCTCCCTGCGGTGGTCTGCCTGCCGGTTTCGATCTCCCAGATGGTGCCGTGCTTGGAGGTCTGCCACATCTCCCACTGGGGGTGGTCAAATCCCATGTGACAGGTCCGGCACGTCCTCGGGTCGCGGGCTTCCTGGACCGAGAAGGTGTGCCGAGTATGGCAGGAGTCGCAAGCCCCGCTCCCGTAGCGCGTGATTTCGGAAGCGGCCTTGTCCCCGATCGTGTGGCAGCCGGAGCAGCCCTTCAGCCCGTCGCCCTTCATGGGCAGAGGTTGATGGGAGAGCATGGGCATGGCCTTCATGGCCGCCCAGGCCAGGGCATGCTTCCCGGCCCTAAACTCTTCCACCTTCTTGGGGTGGCACTGGGCGCAAGTGTCCGGACTGGGGAGCTTGGCCTTGGCCACGTCCTGCTCCGACCGGTGTTCGGTGCCGTGGCAGGCTGAACAGTCCAGCGTGCGCCCCATCTTTCCGGCGGCAAACTGCTTCACCACCGCCGGCGTCACCTTTTCGTGGCAGGAGATGCAGCTGGACTTGGGGGCAGCCAGGGCCGGCGCCGTTGTTCCCCAGAGAAGCCCCAGTGCCGTCAGCACCAAACCTGCGCTGAGGTAGCGCTTCATTTTCATGCTTTCCCTCCTTTACTCTACTTTGGGTTTACGCCGGATAAACAAGCAGAGAGGAAACCCGACACCCCACCTCCTTCTTCGAAAGAGAATAAGTGGCCCCACCAAAATATTACTTCGAAGGTTGTATTTTGTGCAAATTCTACCCTGCTTAGTAAGATTTTAGGGCGGGGCCTGCTCCCGCGAGAGAAAAAATTAAAAAGAGGGAAAGGCTGGTTTTCCCCCTCGTCTCGATCTTCCGGCTCATTATCTCGCCTGGTAGAGTGGATGGCCCGAGTGGTAGGGCTTACCCTACTTTGTACCGCTGCCCCCGCTGGCTCTCTTTTTCTTGCTGCCCGGCCAGGAAGAGGGCCAGCCTGACCGCTTCTTCCGCCGAACTGGCGTAATAGAGCGGGACGTTCCGCCGCTCGTCCAGGTAACGGCCGTCGTAAGCCACCTCTCTGAGCCGGTCCGTCCAGCCTCCCGTCTTTTCCAGGACCACTACCGGTTTGAGGTTGAGGTAGGCGGTGGACAGTTCCCCCAAGGTGCCGTTGCAGCCGCCGATCATGATGACGGCGTCCGAGGAGTGAATCAAGATGGTGCTGCGAAAGTCGAAGCCCAGGCCGGTGGTGACGGGCACGTCCAGGTAGGGGTTGCCCTCTGCGATACTGTCTCCCGGCAGGATGCCCACCGTCAGGCCGCCGGCCTCTTTAGCTCCCCGGCAGGCAGCCTCCATGACCCCGTTCCTCCCCCCGGTGAAGAGGATCGCCCCGGCCCGGGCCACCTCGCGCCCCACGGCTGCGGCTATTTGGGCCACCTCTTCCGAAATCGGGCCGGATTGTCCGATGACGCCGATGCGAATCCTTCCGCCCATCTGCCCATGGCCTCCGTTGGACTGGAATCAGTTCACGCCAACATTTTATCATAAATGTTCTCCCGGCTGTAACCGCCACGCCGGCGCCGCATCTCTAATCCCCGGGCGGGAGAGAAGTCTTTGTCCGCGCAAGTCAAGAGAATAGCTTTTGCTCGGGCTTCAGCAATCTCAGTTACGCGCTCGGGGACGATGGGGTTTTCTTTGAGCCAGCGCCTGGCGGCGTGGGGGGAGACGCTAGAAAAAATCGTAAACCAGAACGAGCCAGATCTTTGGCAGCAAGCTTAAAACATGGCTTAAGCCCTCCCGCTTTCTTTCCGAAGAATGTGTTTGAGAAAAAGCAACCAGTTATTAGTTCCGGGTGCTTTACTTTCAAGGAGGTTGTGCAAGATGAAGTGGACCGAGGATCTGGCCACGGGCGTGACCCAGATTGACGACCAGCACAAGGAGTTGATCGAGCGGGTCAACCAGCTGCTGGCGGCCTGTTCGGAAGGGAGAGGGAAAGAGGAGGTGGGCCGGACGCTGAATTTTTTGAGCGACTACATAGTCTTCCATTTCGGAACAGAAGAGAAGTACATGACGCAGTATGATTATCCGGGCTACAACTCGCACAAGGCCCAGCATACCGGCTTTATCAAAGAATTCACCGACCTGAAGGGTAAGTTTGAGACGGAGGGCCCCACTCTAGAGGTG
>JASBVW010000111.1 GCA_029961005.1 Bacillota bacterium | reverse complement strand
CACTCCCACTCGGACTCCCGGAGAACGCTGATGATCGCCAAGTAGTAGTCGGCCTCCCGCCGCATGTGGTCCGCCAGCCGGGCCGGGAAGTTGACCTGGCCGGTGGGCACCCGGCAGCGCCGGATCTCCTCGAAGAGCTGCGCCAAGAAGTCGCGCCACTGCTCCATCGCCGGGCGCACCTCCCGCAGCAGCTCCCGCAGACCGGAGCGGCGCTCATCCACCTCCAGGGCCCGGCGGTAGAGCAGGTCCAGCTCCTGTTGGAAGTTCGAGGTGCGCCGGATCAGGTCCGCCTGGACCACCGGCCGGTAAAAGAGAACCAGGACGCCGGCGTGCTCGGCATGGACCTTCAGCCAGAAGAGGCTCAGGTCAACCCCGATCGCAAAAGCCTGCCGCCGGAAGAAGGGGATGAGCTGGACGGGCAGTACATGGACCGGACGGTCGGAGTCCGGAAGCCCCAACTCGTCCCGGCGCGGCAGGGGGCGGCGGTGGAGAAAGTCCACCACTCCCAGGAAATAATCCGCCTCCCGGCGGAGGTGGTCGATGAGCTCAGCCGGCAGTTCGGTCAGGATGCGACACTCCCGGATGCCGCGGATGACCTCGAGCTTGAACCCGCGCAGGCGCCGCACGGCCCCGACCGCCCGCTCCTCCACCTCCGCCACCTCCCGGCGTGGCGTGGTCTCGGAGAAGGCGTCCACCCTGCGCTTCACTTCGTCGAGTTCCCTGGCCAGCTCGTCCGCTCGCCGGAAGAGCTCTTCCTCCGTGGGGTCAAAGCCGTTGCGCATGAACTTGGCGTGGTCGTCCATGATGCCCACCCAAAAGCGCAGTTCCTCCTTGACCGCTTCTATCACCGCCTCCGGCGGGAGCTGTTCCGCAGAGCCTATCGGCCTGAATTTGGCCACGAGTACATCCCTCCTCGGCTCTTTCTCGCAAACCTTTTCCTCCTAGTCATGCTATGTAGCCAGGCTCCCTCCGGCCACAGCCGCCCCTGCCCGCCCTCCCCTCTCTTTTGGGGCTGAAGGAACGGCCCGCCCACCGGCGCGAGCGAGCTGGGCCATCCTACCTTGCCGGTAGTGGCATTCCACAAAGAGCGCGCTGGAGAAAGAAAGGCATGCAAGACTGGGAAAGTTTTAAGGGAGAATTTCGCCGGCTGCTCAAAGAGCGGTACGGGGCACAGAGGGTATTCTTGTACGGGTCCCTGGCCTGGGGAGGTTTCCGCGAGGGGTCGGACCTCGACCTCCTGGTTGAAGGATTTGCGGGTCCGTACTGGCCGATGTACCTGGAGGCCGAGCGGCTGGGAGCGCCCTTTGAGGTCAACATGGTACTGGCCGAGGAAGCTCATCCCTCGCTGCTCGAGGCGGTACGAAAGGACGGGATACCGTTATGAGCCCAGAGGACGGTTTTCACCTTTCCCCGGCGCGGGCGTTGGAGCTGCTCCGGCCCCTGCCCACCGCAGCCCAGGCCCTGCACGGGGACCTGGACCGCTTCGCCTCCCGGATGCGCACCCTGCCGGAGCTTGCACCGTGAAGCTCCACCCTCCACCCGTCACTCCAGGGAAGGTACGGAGGGCTCGTCCAGGTCGTCGGGCGTGCTCCAGTAGAGGATGCTTCCCCCCTCCCTTTGCGCCATCTCCCGCTCCAGCCAGCGTTTTTCCTCCTCCGTGGCCTCGCGCAGCCCGTTGTTGGCCACGTTATGGGCGAAGTCGTCCGGACCCACCGGGCGCGGCCCTTCCATAGCCCGGCCATCCTTAACCATGAGGCCCGTGATCCGCACCGGCGCCTCGTACCCGTCCAGCTCCAGGCGGTAAAGCCAAACCCCCTCCCCCACGTCCACGGCGTAGAAGCGTTCGCTCATGGCCACACCTCCGGGTATAGTATGCCGCTCAAAAATTTCCCTCTGCCCGGCAGGAAATTTTCCCGGCTGCGCGAATATGGTAAATTAGGATCTTCTAAGTCTTCTTTGCAGCAGCCCTGCCTCGGGCCGGATTTGAAAAAGAACGAGGTGCGCCAGTGGAACTAACGCGTAAAGCCGACTACGCCGTGCGGGCCATGGTCTACCTGGCCCAGCAGCCGCCCGGGGAGGTGGTGCAGACCCGCGCCATCTCCCAGGCCCAAGAGATACCGGAGACGTTTTTGATCAAAATCCTGCAAACCCTGAGCAAAGCCGGTTTGGTGCTGACCGCCCGCGGAGTCCAGGGAGGCGTGCAGCTGGCGCTCCCCCCCGCACAGATCAGCCTGCGCCGGGTGGTGGAGGCGATCGAGGGGCCCATCTCCCTCAATCGCTGCGCCCTGCACCCCGAATACTGCGGCCGCAGTTCCCACTGCCCCGTGCACCCCGTCTGGGCAGAGGTGAGCGCACTCCTGGCCGCCAAACTGGAGAGCGTCACCCTGGCCCACATCGTGCAGAAGGGGCAGCAAAACCACCAGTTTAAATCGGCTGGAGCTCTCTGAGCACCCTAAAGAGCCCCAGCCAGAGGGGGGTGTTTCCCGGGGCTAAAGAGGATAAAGAGGGTCTTCTTTGACAGAAGGCAAACTCGCCGCAAAGGAGGTATGGGAAGTGAACTATCCATTCTGGGAAGTGCCAATCCTGGGCGGTTCGCTGGTCATCGCCATCATCGCCATCGTTCACGTCTTCATCTCGCATTTCGCCGTGGGGACGGGGTTCTTCCTCCCGCTGACGGAGCAAAAGGCTTACCGCGAAGGCGATTCCGCCCTGCTGGCCTATCTGAAGAAGCACAGCCGCTTCTTCGTGTTGGTCTCCCTGGTAGGCGGAGCCATAACGGGGGTGGGAATCTGGTTCTCCATTGCTCTGGTCAGCCCGCAGGCCACCTCCATCCTGATCCGCAACTTCGTCTGGGGCTGGGCCATCGAGTGGGTCTTCTTCATCGGCGAGATCACCTCGGCCCTGCTCTACGTCTACACCTGGGAGAAGGTGAGCCGCCAGACCCACGTCATCCTGGGCTACGTCTACGGCGCCACGGCCTGGCTGAGCCTGGTGATCATCAACGGGATCATCACCTTTATGCTCACCCCGGGCCGGTGGCTGGAAACCGGCGGTTTCTGGGACGGGTTCTTCAACCCCACCTACTTCCCGTCCCTGGTCATGCGGACCGCCGTCAGCTTTGCCCTGGCCGGCCTGTACGCCCTGATCACGGCCAGCTTCCAGCCTGGTGAGCTGAAGCCCAAGCTGGTCAAGCTGGCGGCGTCCTACATCTTCCCGGCCGGGCTCGTCGTGCCCCTGGCCGGCCTCTGGTACGCCGCCATGCTGCCTCCGCAGCTGCGCCACCTGGTCACTGGAGGGGCCCCCGTCCAGACCAACCTCTTTGTGGGCAGCCTGGTCGTGGCGGTCCTGCTCTTCGTCTACGTCTACTTCGTCATCTACCGGCGCCCGCAGAGCCTCAACCTGGCCAGCGCCCTTTTGGCTCTGGTGCTGGCTTTTGCCCCCATCGGCGGCCTGGAGTTCATCCGAGAGATGATCCGCAAGCCGTACGTCATCACCGGCTACCTCTATTCGTACCAGATCTTTACTGACCGGGCGGACGAGCTCAAAGCCACCGGGCTTCTGGCCTCCGCGCGCTGGAAGACCTCCCGGGCCGTCGGGGCCGCCGCCACAGAGGACCCCGCCGCCGGGGCCGACCTCTACCGGCTCCAGTGCGCCAGCTGCCACACCATAGACGGGTACAACGCCCTGCGGCCCCTGGTCCGCGGTTGGGACCTGGACACGGGGCGGATGTACCTGGAGCACCTGGACCAAGTCAACGCCATGATGCCGCCCTTCCTGGGCACCGAAGTGGAGAGGGACATCCTGGCCGGCTGGCTGGTCCAGCTCAACAAGGAGGGAAGATGAGATGACTCAGCTCCTCATTCCCGCAGCGGATCCAGTGGGGCTGCCAGCTCCCCCCTGGCTCCTCCAGTTCCTGCTGGTTCTGACCTTCGTGCTGCACATTCTGCCCATGAGCCTGGTGCTGGGCGGGGGGTTCATCGCCGTCTGGACGCACCTGACAGGGGACAACCCGGCAGCCAGGCGCCTGGTAGCCCATTTAGCCGGGATTCTGCCTTCGGCCATCGCCTACACCATCACCCTAGGCATCGCACCGCTCCTCTTCGTCCAGCTGCTCTACGGAACGCTCTTCTACACCTCCTCCATCCTCATGGGCTTCCCCTGGCTGGCCGCCCTGGGGCTGCTCCTGATCGGCTACTATTCGCTCTACCTCTACGCCGAGGGCGGCCGCCGGGCAGAAGGGGAGCGGCCCGCCTGGGCAGGAGTACTCAGCGTGGCCTGCTTTATTGGCGTCTCCTACCTGATCACCAACAACCTCTCCCTCATGGTCTCGCCTGCAGGCTGGGCTGAGATGTACGCCGCCGACCCCAGCGGGACCAGCTTGCGCCTCCCCGTACAGGCGGTCCTGCCCCGCTACCTGCACGCCTTTTCGGTGGCCCTGACCCTGGCCGCCTCCTACGTGGTGCTCCACGGCTTCTGGAGTGCCCGCAGCGGAGGGGCGGAGAATGCCGAGTACGGGCAGTTTGTCCGGCGCTGGGGCGCCGGATGGCTGAGCGGGGCCCTGGCCCTCCAGGCCGTCATGGGAGCCTGGTACCTCTCCAGCCTGAGCGGGCAGGCCAAGGGCTGGCTTTTGGGCGGTGACCCGGCCATGGCCCTCTTCCTGGCCCTGGGCACCCTGCTCATGGCCGCCGGGGGCATCCTGCTCCTCCTGGCCGCCGGGCGCAACGCCACCGGATCCGCCTGGGCAGGTGGGGCAGGGGTGCTCCTGGGCACCGTCTGCCTGGCCATCGTCCGGCACCTGTTGGAGAACCGGACCGCCGCCCAGTTCCTCCCGGCGGGGGCGTGGGACATCAGGCCGCAGTGGGCCATCTTCGTCCTCTTCGCCCTGATCCTCGTCCTCGGACTGGGGTTGGTGGCCTGGATGGTCCTGCGGGTGCAGGCCGACCTCAAAGGCGGTGCTGCGCCCCGGGCCGGCCTGGGCACGGGAGCGCCGGGGGTCGCGGCGGGCAAAGGCCGCTCCTAACGCTTCCGCCGCTGGCTCCGGCCCTTCGGGCTTGAGCTGGGTACGCGACGCGGACGGCCCCCCTGGCCTGGGGGGCCGTCCGCTCTTCCTGCCGGCAGGAGCAGCCGCCCCCGCGCGGAGAAGAACAGCCTTCAGACAAAGGGGGGAGCCGGCCATCGCGGCCTCGTCTTTGGTCAAAGGCACCTTTTTGCAGCGGCTGAACCGTTTCGCCGCCCGGGTGGAGGTGGAGGGCACCTGCCACCTGGTGCACGTGCCCACCTCAGGTCGGTTGGCGGAGTTGCTGGTGCCCGGGGCGGAGGTGCGCCTCCTCCCCGCCCGCTACCCCCATCGGCACACGCGCTACACCCTGGTTTTAGTGCGAACCAGGGCGGACGCGGTTCAGAGCGGGCCGGACCCGGAAGAGGGCAGCCAAGGCCTCCCTGCCCCGCCCGTCTGGGTGGATTTGCGGGCCGCCCAAGCCAACGCCCTCTTTCTTCAAGCCCTCCGCCAAGGGTTTTGGCCTGAACTGGCCGGGTTGGGGTTCCAGCAGCGGGAGGTCTTCTACGCCGACAGCCGCCTGGACTTCGCCTTGGGCCCGGCGCAGGGGTCAGCCGCCAAGGGCCGCTCGGGCTGCCTGGTGGAGGTGAAGTCGGTGACGCTGGTGAGGGCGGGAAAGGGGCTCTTCCCGGACGCACCCACGGAGCGGGGGACGCGCCACTTGGCGGCTTTGTGGAAGGCCCGGGCA
>JASBVW010000110.1 GCA_029961005.1 Bacillota bacterium | reverse complement strand
TGATGCCAGGTTTGTGGAGGATTTGGGCCGGCGGCTCGGCTTGCCGGTGACGGTGGGCGTGCGGGATGCCCTGGCTTACGCCCGGGCCAATGGTTTGTCCGTGGAGGCGGGGGCGCGGGAGGTGCGCTATGCCTTTCTCCGCGAAGTGGCAGAGGAGGTGGGGGCCCAGCGCATCGCTTTGGGCCATACGGCCGACGATCAAGTGGAGACCGTCCTCTGGCGTTTTTTGCGCGGGGCCGGGCTGAGGGGGCTGGGGGGGATGCAGCCGGTCCGGGAGGGGCGCTATATTCGCCCCCTTTTTTATCTCTGGCGCTCCGAGGTTGAGGAGTACTGCCGGCGTTGGCAACTCAACCCGGTCTTGGACTCGTCCAACCTGGAGCCCGCCTTTTTGCGCAACCGCATCCGGCTGCATCTCTTGCCTCTTCTGGAGCGGGAGTATAATCCAGCCCTTCGGCGGCGCCTCTGGGCAGTCTCTGAGGTCTGGCGGGCAGAGGACGCCTTTTTGGAGGAGGTGACCGCCCAGGCCCTTCGAGGGGCACTGATTCCTCCTCCGGAATGGGTACGGCGCTGGGAACCCCCGCCGGCGGCGGTGCGGGCTCTGCGCCTGGCGACAGTAGAGTCCTGGCCGGCGGCCCTGCGCCGGCGCGCCCTCCGCCGGCTGGCGGCGGAGCTCCTCCCGGAGGGAAAAGAGTTGGAGCTTTCGCACGTGGAGGCGATCCTGGCCCTGCTGGAGGGTAGGGGAGCGGGAGGGCGGGTCGCTTTGCCCGGCGGTCTGCGGGTGGAGCGGGGGTACGAGGAGCTGGTCCTGGCCCGCCTGCCCGCGGAGGGGCCTTCTCACGGGACGAGGGAGGAGGGGGGCTTTTTTGCGCTGCCGCTCCCCGGCCGGGTGGACCTGCCCGGCGGGCGGGCGATCACGGCCCAGGTCTGGGAGGTGGGGGACCAGTTGGCGGGAGGAGAGGGCCCCTGGTGGAGTTTGATCCGGACTGCCCCGCCCCAGGTGGCCTATCTGGACGCGGACCGGGTCTTTCCCCCTCTGCGCGTGCGTTTCCGCTCTGCGGGGGACCGGTTCTTTCCTCTCGGCTTGAAGGCAGCTAAGAAGGTCAAGGAGTTTTTTATCGACGCCAAGGTGCCCCGGGCTGAACGCCCCTATATTCCCCTGGTCGAAGACGCTAAAAAGATTATCTGGGTCGCCGGTTACCGCCTGGACGAACGGGTGCGGGTCACAGAGGAGACCCGCCGGCTGTTGCGCCTGGAGGTCCTGGACGCTGGGAATTTCACTGTGATATAATGATTTGGATACGGGCTGCAGGGTCTTGTGGAACCCTGAAGAACGTTGTTCCGTTAGGAGAAGCAGGCAGAATGAGGAGAGGAGGCCGTTTTTTGAACAGATTTCTGCGGGGAATAACTCTCTACCTGCTGCTGGCGGCCCTGGCCGTATCCCTGGTCAGCTCCATGTACCCCCTGGCCCCCCAGAAACAGAGCATCTCTTACAGCGTCTTTCTCCGCTATGTGGATGAAGGCAAAGTCAAGAGCGTGGAATTTGTGGGAGAGCAGCAATTGGATGGGGTATTGCGCGACGGGACCCATTTCACCACCGTCGTGCCGCCGCAGACCACGAATTTGGCGGATCTGATGGCCCGGAGGGGCATCGAAGTGGCGGCCAGGCCAGCACCCGCTCCGCCGTGGTGGATGTCTCTTCTCCCCTACGTGCTGACGCTGGCGGTCTTTATCGGCATCTGGTTCTTCATCCTGAACCAGATGCAAGGCGGGGGCAACCGCGCCCTCTCCTTCGGCAAGAGCAGGGCCAAGATGTATGCGGAAGAAAAGCCCAAGGTCACCTTCGATGACGTGGCGGGGCTGGACGAGGCCAAGCAGGAACTGATGGAAGTGGTGGAGTTTCTGAAGCGCCCGAAGCGCTTCGCGGAATTGGGGGCCAAGATCCCCAAGGGAATCCTCTTGGTGGGCCCCCCCGGCACCGGGAAGACCCTGCTGGCCCGGGCCATCGCCGGAGAGGCAGGGGTGCCCTTCTTCAGCATCAGCGGCTCAGACTTCGTGGAGATGTTCGTCGGCGTAGGGGCGGCCCGCGTGCGCGACCTCTTTGAGATTGCCAAAAAGAACGCCCCGTGTATCGTCTTCATCGACGAGATCGACGCAGTAGGTCGCCAGCGGGGAGCCGGTTTGGGAGGAGGACACGACGAGCGGGAGCAAACCCTCAACCAGCTGCTGGTGGAGATGGACGGCTTTGAGCCCAACAGCGGCATCGTCATTTTGGCGGCGACCAACCGCCCGGACGTCCTCGATCCGGCCCTTCTGCGGCCGGGGCGGTTCGACCGCCAAGTGGTGGTGGACCGGCCGGATGTGATCGGGCGGGAGGAGATCCTGCGCATCTACGCCCGCAACAAGCCTTTGGCTGAAGACGTGGACCTCAAAGTCCTGGCGCGGCGGACACCCGGCTTCACCGGCGCCGACCTGGAGAACCTCATGAACGAGGCGGCTATTCTGGCTGCTCGCCAGGGGAAGAAAAAGATCACCATGGAGCACTGCGAAGAGGCCATTGATCGCGTCCTCATGGGTCCGGAGCGCAAGAGAAGGGTGATCAGCGAGCGGGACAAGGAGGTCTTCGCCTACCACGAGGCAGGGCATGCCCTGGTGGCCCATTTTTCGACCCATATGGACCCGGTGCACAAGGTGAGCATCATCTCCCGGGGCATGGCGGGGGTATACCATGGTCCGCCCATGGAGGATAAGCAAATACCAGGACGGAGTTGAAGGAGTACCTCTCGTATGCCTTGGGTGGCCGGGCGGCGGAGGAGTTGGTCTTCAACGAGATCAGCACCGGCGCGCAGAACGACTTGGAGCAGGCCACCAAGCTGACGCGCAAGATGATCACCGAGTACGGGATGAGCGAGAAGTTGGGCCCTCTGACCTTTGGCCATGGCCATGAAGAGCAGATCTTCCTGGGGCGGGATATCGCCCGCGACCGCAACTACAGCGAGGAGGTGGCGGCGGCTATAGACCAGGAAGCCAGGAAGATCATCGAAGAGAGCTACGAGCGGGCCAAGCGGATCTTGAAGGAACATCGAGCTCTTTTGGATCAAGTGGTGGCAGCCCTTAAGGAGCGCGAAACCTTGAATCGGGAAGAGTTTGAGGCTATTGTGGGGAAGAGGGAGCAATGACCCGCGGGCAAAATTCGGACACTGAATTAGTATCCGTTCTCCTTGCCAGACTTGCCCAGCCATGGTATAATAAGCGCCAGAAGGCGAAGGAAGAGGTGTAGAAGATATAAACGGCGAGGAGTCTCGTTGTAGGTCTTGAAGAAGCCGAGGATGGCCTGCGTCATGAGTTACAGCATGAATTGAGGGGGGCTAGGCATGAGGTTGACTGAGACAAAGGGGATCGTCATGGCCACGATAGCCCTGGATGACCAAGAGCGAGAGGAGTTTGCTGCCCTCTCCTCGGAACGCATAGCGGAGAAGGTCAAGGTCTACCTCAGCCGGCACTTCGGTACGGAGTTGATCAAAGACGTGGTGGTCAGTTACGAAGCGGGCCCCCAGTTGATTGCCGCTATTCGCATTTAGGAGGTCTCACTGAGCTTTGCCTGGTTTGCCACCGCGCGTCTTGGCGGTCAGGAACTTGGCCGAAGGCGCAAATGCATTGGCTAAAGTGGGCGCCGATCCCGAGGGCATCAGGTTGATGGCGCCCAAGTTTGTTCACCGCGTGGTTTTGGTGCGGGACGTGCCGCTGCGGGCGGCCATTCTGCTCAAGCAGGAGATGCTGGCCTGCGGAGGGGAGGCTGGCGTGGCCCGGGAAGTGGCGGCTCTGGATTGCAGCTGTACGGATGTTCTGCTGGCGGGTACGATGCGCCAGTTTGAGCTGGTGCTGAGCAAGCTGGAGCAGCAGCCCTATGGCCTGGCCGAGCTGGCTCGGGCGGTGCGGGGGGCCCTGGAGCGCGTGGAGGAGAGGGCCCGGCCGCGGGAGCTGATCTGCCGGGAGTACCGCCTTCCCCTTGGCACCAGAACCTATGTGATGGGCATACTGAATGTGACGCCCGACTCATTCTCTGACGGGGGCCGCTACCTCGAGCCGGAGGCGGCGGTAAGGGCGGCCCACCGCATGGTGGAGGAAGGGGCAGATATCATTGACGTGGGAGCGGAGTCCACGCGCCCGGGGGCCGAACCCGTGCCGTTGGAAGAGGAGTGGGCGCGCCTGGAGCCGGTCTTAAAGCGGTTGGTGCGGGAGTTGGCGGTGCCGATCTCCGTCGATACCTATAAGGCCGAGATCGGCCGGAGAGCCTTAGAGGCCGGTGCCTCCATCATCAACGACATCAGCGGCCTGCAGGCAGAGCCGGAATTGGCGCGCTGGGTGGCCTCCGCGGGGGCGGCGGTGGTGGTGATGCACCGGCAAGGGGATTCCCGTACCATGCAGATTAACCCCCGCTATCGCTGCCTGTGGGGAGAGATCCTGGCCTACCTGCAGCGCAGCATTGAAATCGCCGTAGAAGCAGGCGTAGAGCGGGAGCGCGTGGTCGTCGATCCCGGCATTGGCTTCGGCAAGACGGTGGAGCACAACTTGGAGCTTCTGCGGGGGCTGCGCGAGCTGGAGACGCTGGGTTGTCCTATCTTGGTGGGTCCGTCGCGCAAATCCTTTATCGGGAAGGTGCTTGACCTGCCGGTGGAGGAGCGGCTGGAAGGTACGGCGGCGGCAGTGGCTGTAGCCATTGCCCAAGGGGCGGATATAGTCCGGGTGCACGACGTCAAGGCTATGCGCCGGGTGGCGGCCATGACCGATGCCATCGTCAGGGGGTAAGATCCGTGGCGGACAGGATTAGCATCAAGAACATGGTCTTCTACGGTTATCACGGCGTTTTTACGGCGGAAAAAGAGATGGGACAACGCTTTGAGGTGGACGTGGACCTCTATCCCAGCAGCAACGAGGCAGAAAAGGCCGACGACATCGACCTGGCGGTGAATTACGTGGATGTCTACGCTCAGGTAAAAGAGATCGTAGAAGAGCGGGAGATGAACCTTCTTGAATCGTTGGCGGCGGCCATTGCTGACGCCATCATGGAGTCGCACGAACTGGAGCGGGTAGTAGTGCGGGTGCGCAAGCCACACGCTCCCCTGGGCGGCCCGGTGGACTACGTGGAGGCGGAGGTGACCCGGGAAGCGACTGCGGAAGGCTGAGGAGGCCGGTGGCCGTGCGGGGGGAGCGTCGGCGCAAAGTCCGGGCTTTTATTGCCCTCGGCTCCAACCTGGGAGAGCGGGAGTGGTACCTGAGCGAGGCCAGGCGCCGGCTGGCCCTCCTCCCCGGGGTCCGGATCCTGGCTACTTCGGGGATTTACGAGACCGAGCCGGTGGGCCCTGTGGAGCAGGGCTGGTTTCTCAACCAGGTGGTGGCCGTGCAGACTGAGTTAAGCCCCAGAGAGCTTCTGAAGGCGCTCTTGCAGATCGAGGAAGACCTGGGCCGTCAACGCACCGTGCGCTGGGGCCCGCGCACCATTGACCTGGACCTGCTCTGGTACGGAGGGGAGAGCATTGAGGAGGAGGGGCTGACGGTCCCTCACCCCCGCCTGTGGGAGCGGGCTTTTGTTTTAAGGCCCTTGGCTGAGGTGGCCCCCGACCTGCTGGCGCCGGGGGGCGTGACCCTGCTCCAGTACGTCCAGCAATTGCCGACTACGCCTGTGGTGCGCCGGCTGGAGGACTGAGGCCATGCGGAAGGGTGAGGAAGCGAGCCAGGGAGGAAACT
>JASBVW010000109.1 GCA_029961005.1 Bacillota bacterium | reverse complement strand
AACCAGTTGCAGCGGCGTTACGACCTGATCCCCAACCTGGTGGAGACGGTCAAAGGGTATACCCGCCACGAGGAGGCGGTCTTCAAGGAACTGGCTGACGCCCGCTCTCGCTACGCCGGGGCGGCTACCCCGCAGGAGAAGATGGCGGCCGCCGGGCAGTTGGAGTCGGCTCTGGGGCGGCTTCTGGTGGTGGTGGAGAACTACCCCAACCTGAAGGCCGACCAGCGCTTTGCCCAGCTGCAGGACGAGCTGGCGGGGACGGAGAACCGCATCGCGGTGGAGCGGATGCGCTACAACCAGGCGGTCCGCCGGTACAACGCCACCATCCGGCGCCTGCCTTACAACATCTTGGCCTCCCTCTTTAACTTCCAGCCGCGGGAGTACTTCGAGGCGGCCGGCGGCGCCCAGGAGGCGCCCAAGGTGCAGTTTTAGGGGCCGAAGGTGGATCTAATTAAGCAAGAAATCTGGTAGGCTGGGAGGAGCTTATGCGGGAGCTGGCGGCGGCGGCCATCGCGCAGGAGGTGGCCGCCCTCTGTCAAAGGGTGAATTATCGCCTCCCGGAGGACGTCCGGCAGGCCCTGGCGGCGGCCCGGGAGCGGGAGGAGTCCCCGCTGGGCCGCCGGGTTTTGGAGGAGCTTCTGGCCAACGCCCGGATCGCGGAGGAAGAAGGCGTGCCCCTCTGCCAGGATACGGGGCTGGCCACTTTTTTCGTGGAACTGGGCTGCCGGGTCAGGATAACGGGCGGCAGCCTGGAAGAAGCTATTGCAGAAGGGGTACGGCGCGGCTACCGGGAGGGGTACCTGCGCCCCTCCGTGGTGGCCGACCCCTTGGAGCGGCGCAACACGGGGGACAACACCCCGCCGGTGCTGCACCTGGAACTGGTGGAGGGGGAGAGGCTGCGCCTTCGCTTTCTCCCCAAGGGCGGCGGGAGCGAGAACGCCGCCCGCCTTTTTATGCTCCCTCCGGCGGCCGGCCGGGAGGGGATAGTCCGGTCGGCGGTGGAGGCGGTGGAGCTGGCCGGGCCCAACGCTTGCCCCCCGGTGGTGGTGGGGGTGGGGCTGGGGGGAACGGCGGAGCAGGCCCTCCTTCTGGCTAAGAAGGCCCTGCTGCGCTCCCTCTCCGAGCCGGCCGACCCCCTGGAGGAGGAGATCCTGGCGGCGGTCAACCGCCTGGGGATCGGGCCCCAGGGCTTCGGCGGGCGGGTGACGGCCCTGGCGGTGCGGGTGCTGCGCGCCCCCACCCACCTTGCCTGCCTGCCGGTGGGGGTCAGCCTGAGCTGCCACGCCCTGCGGCGGGGGGAGGTGGTGCTGTGACGGCGGTGCGGCTCCTCACTCCCCTGGCGCGGGAGGCGCTGGCCGAGCTGCGGGCCGGGCAGCCGGTGCTCTTTACCGGGTGGCTGTACACGGCCCGGGATATGGCCCACCAGCGCTTGGTGGAGGCCCTGCGGCGCGGGGAGAAGCTGCCCTTTGACCCGCGCGGGGCGGTCATCTACTATGCCGGGCCGGCCCCGGCGCGGCCGGGGGAGGTCGTCGGCCCGGTGGGGCCCACCACCAGCGGCCGCATGGACCCGTACACCCCAGCCCTCCTGGCGGCGGGGGTCGCCGCTTTGATCGGCAAGGGGCGCCGCAGCCCGGAGGTGCGCCGGGCTCTGGCAGAGCACGGGGCGATCTACTGCGCGGCGGTGGGCGGGGCGGCCGCCTACTTGCGGCGCTTTATCACGGCATGCGAACTGGTGGCCTACCCGGACCTGGGGCCGGAGGCCGTCTGGCGGCTGGCGGTGCAGGATTTTCCGGCGGTGGTGGTGAATGACACCAGGGGCGGCGATCTCTACGAGGAAGCGGCCGCCCGCTACCGGCAGAAAGGCTGAGGGTGGAGGTGCGGCTTTCGGGGGAGGCAGGCGCCCTGCGACTAACTTAAAAGTTTACTTGGTTTTATCTGGCGTGGACAGGTGCCCCGCCGCCCAGGCGGGGAGAATAGGGAAGAGGACGGGAATCTTTCCCGGGCCCGCGGACCCGCCACTGTGGCCGGCGAGCCCCACTCTGAACAGCCACTCCCAGCGAGATGGGGGGAAGGGAGAGCGAGGGCGATGAATCGGCAGCCAGGAGACCTGCCTGTCCACCCTGCCGGGTGCCCTCGCGGATCGGGGCCAGGTGGGGAATTTGGCTTCAGGCCTTTTCTCCGGCCCTCCGCGGCCGGAGTTCGTTTTTTGGAGAAGTTTGCGGGAAAAAAGGCGAGGGGAGCCTGATGAACGAGCCTAAGCGCAGCACAACAAGGGAGGGCGGGGCGGCGGCCCTGCCTGGTCGGTTGCTTCTTCTGTTACTTTTACTTTGTGGGGCGGCGCTGCGGGCCGGAGCTCCCGCGGCGCAGGCCGGGGCTGCCGCGACTTTTCCCCTGGCGGTGACCGACGACTGGGGGCGGCGGGTTGTGCTCCCCGCCCCGCCGCAGCGCATCGTTTCCCTGGCTCCCAGCAACACGGAGCTGCTCTTTGCCCTAGGGCTGGGGCCGCGGGTGGTGGGGGTCACCACCTGGTGCAACTACCCGCCGGAGGCGCAAAAGCGGGAGAAGGTGGGCGACGTGCGGGTCAACGAAGAGAAGGTGGTGGCCCTGCGCCCCGACCTGGTGGTGGCCGACGGCAACCTGCAACCCGAGGCAGCGCGGCGCCTGGAGGCCCTGGGCCTGCCCGTATTGGTGGTGGCCCCGCGCGACCTGGCGGGGGTCTTTCGCGCCCTGGAGCTCTTGGGCCGCGCCGGGGGGCGGGAGCGGGAGGCCCGGGAGCTGGCCACACATCTTCGGGCGCGGGTGGAACGGGTGCAGGCGCGAGTCGAGGCGCTCAAAAGAGGCCGCCACACCCCTCCCCTGCGCGTTTTGGTCTTGGTGGATCCCGACCACCTCTACGCGGCGGGGCCGGGAACGTTCCTGGACGAGCTGGTGCGGCTCGCAGGAGGAACGAACGTGGCCGCCCAGGCCGGCGTGCCCTGGCCCCAGCTCAGCGAGGAGGAGATCATCCGGGGCGATCCGGAGGTGATCCTGGTGACCGGCGGTTCCCGGGAGGCCGTCTTGCGGCGGCGCTCCTGGCGGTACCTGGCGGCCGTGCGCACGGGGCGGATCTACGAGCTGGACCCGGACCGCTTCAGCCGCAGCGGCCCGCGGCTGGTGGATGCCCTGGAGGAGCTGGTGGAGGTTTTGTATGGACGGGAAGGCGGGCGCAAGTAAAAGAAGGGCGGCCGTCCTGGGGGGTCTGGCCCTGCTCCTGGCAGGGGCGCTCCTGGCCGGGGTACTGGTAGGGCCCACTCGCCTGGAGCCCCGGCAGGTGCTGGCCGGGCTCCTGGCCCGGCCGCCGGCCGGCGCGGGGGCGGGGCAGGCAAACCGGGCGGCTCCGCCAGGGGCGGCGGGGCCGGAGGCCGCGGGCCGGGCGGAGGCTGCGGCCCAGGCCGTGATCGTGCGGGAAATCCGCCTTCCCCGGGTGCTTCTGGCGGCCCTGGTAGGGATGGCCCTGGCGGAGGCCGGGGTGGCCCTGCAGGGGCTGTTTCGCAATCCCCTGGCCGATCCTTACGTGGCGGGGGTCAGCGCCGGCGCAGCCTTGGGGGCCACGGTGGCCTTTGCCCTGCGGGGCCTTTCCCCCGCCCGGATGGACCTGCCGGTGCCGCTTTTGGCCTTTGCGGGGGCCCTGGGCACGGCAGAGCTGGTCTGGCGCCTGGCCCGCCGGGGGGAAGGGGCGCCCGTCCCGCTCCTGCTCCTGGCGGGGCTGGCCGTGAGTGCCCTCTTTTCGGCCGCCATCTCGGTGCTGATGGTAGTGGGGCAGAGGCAGTTGGGCGAGGTGGTCTTCTGGCTCATGGGGGGGCTGGCCGGGCGGGGCTGGAGCCACGTGGCGGCGGCGCTCCCCGCCGCCGCGCTGGGGACGGCCCTGGTGGCCCCGCGCTGGCGGGAGCTGAACCTCCTCCTCTTCGGCGAGGAAGAGGCCCGCTACTTGGGGGTGGAGGTGGCCCGGGTGCAGAGGCGCCTCCAGCTGGGGGCTTCGCTCCTGGCGGCGGCAGCCGTGGCGGTCAGCGGCCTGGTGGGCTTTGTGGGGCTGGTGGTCCCCCACCTCTGCCGCCTTCTGGTGGGGCCCGACCACCGGGCGCTGCTGCCGGCCAGTCTCCTGGCCGGAGGTGCCCTGGCGGTGCTGGCCGACCTCGTGGCGCGCACGGCCTTTGCCCCGGTGGAGGTGCCTTTGGGGGCGGTCACCGCCCTGGTGGGGGGGCCTTTCTTTCTATTTCTTTTATGGAGGAGCGGGCGCGGCCATGGCTTTGTGGGGTGAGGTAGTCTTGCAGGTGGAGGGCCTGCGGGCCGGCTACGGGGCTTTAGATGTCCTGCAAGGGGTGGACCTGGCCGTGCGGGGCGGGGAGTTCTGGGGGATCTTGGGGCCCAACGGCTCCGGCAAGACCACCCTCCTGCGGTGCCTGGCAGGGGTGCTGCGCCCCCGCGCGGGCCGGGTGCTCCTGGAGGGGCGCCGGGTGGACGAGCTGCCGCGCCGGGAGGTGGCCCGGGCGGTGGCCGTCCTGCCCTCGGGCGGGGACGGGCTGCCGGAGGCGGGGACTTTCTCCGTGCGCCAGGTGGTGGCCCTGGGGCGCTACCCCTGGGGTGAGGGCGACGGAAGCGCTTCTCCAGCAGTGGAAGAGTCCCTGGACCTGCTGGGGCTGAAAGCGCTGGCGGAACGCCCTCTGGGAGAGTTGAGCGGAGGGGAGCGCCAGCGGGTCTTTCTGGCCCGCGCCCTGGCTCAGGAACCGCGCGCTCTGCTGCTGGACGAACCCACGGCCCACCTGGACCTGCGCCACCAGGTGGCGACCCTCTCCCTGGTGCGCCGCCTGGTGCAGGAGCGGGGCCTGGCTGCAGTGGCGGTCCTGCACGACCTCAACCTGGCTCTCCGCTTCTGCGACCGCCTGCTCCTCTTGCGCTCGGGGCGAGCGGTGGCGGCGGGGGAGCCGGCGGCGGTCCTCTCGGCGGAGAACGTGCGGGCCGTCTACGGGGCGGAGGTGCTGGTAGACCTGGACCGGGCGGGCCGGCCGTACCTGCGGCTGCAGTAAGGCGGATAAATGTCCCTCCTTCGCCGTATACTGTGACCGGGGGTGTGGACGATGGGTTTTACCTTGACCGGGCGCCTGCTGCAGTTGCCGGATGGGACGTGGGTGGGCAGGTGCGTTGAACTGGGCTGCGCGGCCCTGGGCCGCAGCCGCGAAGAGGCAGTGAGCCGGCTGCGGGAACTGGTGCAGTACGAGTTTGCGGCACAGCTGGGGGAGGCGGAAGCGGCCGGAGACTTGGTGCCCTTGCGGGTGGAGCTGCCGGCGGAGGAGCAGGAGGAGTGCGAGGGATGAGCGCAGGAGAGGGTCTGAGCGGCGGAGGGCGGTGGGGCGGGCGGATCTGGCTCTACCTCCTCCTTTCTATTTTAGGGGCCGTCCTGGGCGGGCTTTTGGTCTGGACCTGGCCGGGGGGCGGGCTGCCTCACCCCGGGCCGCTGCGCCCTCCCCTGGAGGAGCGCTCCCCCGTTCGGGCCGAGGGCGAACAGGGTGAGGAGCGCAGCCAGGTGGTGGCGGTGGTCAAAAAAGTGGGGCCCGCGGTGGTAATGATCAACACCCGCAGCCGCCGGGTAGTCTACGACTTCTTCAGCCGCCCCTTTGTCACCGAAGAGGAAGGGGTGGGTTCGGGGGTCATCTTTGACCGCCGCGGCTACATCCTGACCAACAACCACGTGGTGGCCGGGGCGGCGCGCATCGAGGTTCT
>JASBVW010000108.1 GCA_029961005.1 Bacillota bacterium | reverse complement strand
CCGTTCCCGCTCCTCCCAGCTCCAGGGCCAACAGGGTGGCGACGTTGGCCAAGCCCAGCTTCAACCCGGGCAGGGGAAGGGTGGGAAGGAGAAGGGCTTCGGCGGCGTGCAGGGATACCCCCAGGCCCACCAGCATCCCGCCCCTGGCTAAACGCTGGGCCGCCGCCAGCTTCACGCCCTCAGTAGGAGACTGCATCGATCTCCGCC
Organism: Bacillota bacterium; assembly: GCA_029961005.1. GTDB lineage: Bacteria > Bacillota > UBA5301 > JASBVW01 > JASBVW01 > JASBVW01. Next base: position 5,554 of record JASBVW010000108.1, on the reverse strand, counting down.
CCCCGCCGCCCCCTCACCTCGATCACCACCTGGTTGGGGACGCAGATAATGGCCTGCCCGGGCCGGTGAATCCAGCCGGTGAGAAGGCAGATGCGGTGGGGACAGAGGGGCTCTTCTTCGGCCAGGCGTACCCGCCCCCGCGCCACTTCAATCACCAGGCGGCTGATCTTCCCCTGGACGGTGTAGCGCCGGGGACCGCCCTGCTCTACCAGCGGGAAGCGGAGCACCTCCCGGCCCGCCGCGGTCACCACCACCTCCCGCTCCTCCCCCGTCGCCGGCCGTAAGAGGAGGGGATAAAGGCCAAAGGAGAGGAACGCCAGCGCCAGAACCCCGCCGGCCACCGCCCGGTCGAGGCCGGTCCAGCCCGCCGCCGCACGGCCAAGGAGTTTCCGGCCCATCTCTTCCTCACTGATCCCGCTGCCGCACAACTTCCTGGAAGGCGTACCGGGCTGCGCCGATGGTCTTCTCGATATCCGCCATGCTGTGGGCGGTGGAGAGGAAGAGAGCCTCAAACTGGGAAGGGGCAAGGTACACCCCCTGGGCCAGCATGGCCCGGAAGAAGGCGGCGTAGGCCGCCGTGTCAGAGGTCCGGGCCGAGGCGTAGTCCACCACCTCCCGGTCGGTGAAGAAGACGGTCAGCATGGAGCCGACGCGGTTGACCTGTACGGCCACCCCGGCCTGGCGGGCGGCCTGGGCCAGGCCTTCCGCCAAGCGGGCGGACTTCTCCTCCAGGTCGGCATAGATCTTGGGATTGCGCAAAAGCTCCAAGGTGGCGATGCCGGCCGCCATGGCCAGGGGATTCCCGGAGAGGGTGCCCGCTTGGTAGACCGGCCCCGTCGGAGCGATGTAGCGCATGATCTCGGCCTTGCCTCCGTAGGCCGCGGCCGGCAGCCCCCCGCCGATGATCTTGCCCAGACAGGTGAGGTCCGGCTCCACGCCCCAGAGGGTTTGGGCCCCGCCGTAGGTCAACCGGAAGCCCGTGATCACCTCGTCAAAGATCAGGAGGCTCCCGTGGCGGCGCGTCACCTCCCGCAGCCCTGCCAAAAAGCCGGGGCGCGGCGGCACCACGCCCATGTTGCCCGCCACCGGTTCCACGATCACCGCCGCAATCTCGGAGCCCAGCCGGGCAAAGACCTCTGCTACCGCTTCTAAATCATTATAAGGGACGAGGACGGTATCCTGCGCCGTCCCCGGCGTGACCCCCGGGCTGTCGGGTACCCCCAGGGTGGTGGCCCCCGAGCCGGCCTTGATCAGGAAGCTGTCCCCGTGGCCGTGGTAGCAGCCCTCAAACTTGACCACCTTGGGGCGGCCGGTGTACCCTCGGGCCAGGCGCAGGGCACTCATGGTGGCCTCCGTGCCCGAATTGACCATGCGCACCATCTCCACAGAGGGCAGAGCCTCCCTGAGCAGGCGGGCCATCTTGATCTCCAGCTCGGTGGGCGCCCCGAAGCTGGTCCCCCGCGCGGCCGCCTCCTGCACGGCTTCAATGACGGTCGGATGGGCGTGGCCTAAGATCATGGGGCCCCAGGAGAGGACGTAATCCACGTACGAGTTGCCGTCCACGTCGTAAAGGCGGGCGCCCTTGGCCTTCGCGATGAAGACGGGCGACCGCCCCACGGCGCGAAAGGCCCGCACCGGGCTGTTCACACCCCCCGGCATGTACTGCTGGGCTTCCGCAAAGAGCTGTTCCGATTTGGCAGTTTCCAGGGTCATCCCTCGCCACCCACCTCTCCCGGTCTTTGCACCTGATAGCGCAGCTTCTCCTTCTTCAACTCCCGCACGGTAAACAGGAGCTGGTACTCCTTCACCCCCGCCGCCGCGGCCATCTCCTCGGCGGTGCGCACGCACTCCCGGCGGTCCCGCCCGTGAATCATGGTGTAAAGATTATAAGGCCACTCCGGGGTAGTAGCGCGGGCGTAGCAGTGGCTGACCGCGGGGAAGGAGGCCAGCCTGGTCCCTACCTCTTCCAACCGCTCCGGCTCCACCCGCCAGACGACCATGGCATTAGCCACCAGCCCCACTTCGTAGTGCTTGAGGGTGGCCCCGAAGCGCCGGATCACCCCCGCCCCCAGGAGGCGCCGGATGCGCGCCAAAACCTCCTCCTCGCTCAACCCGCACCGGGCAGCCACCGGGGCGAAGGGGCGCGGCACCGCAGCCAAATCGTCCTGGAGCGCCTCGATCAAGGCCCGGTCTGCCTCATCCAAAGCGGGTCTCTCTTCTCCCGCCCCGGCCTCAGCCCGGGCTGCTCTAACTTCCTTGGCCTTCATCACCCGCTCACCTCAAAGCGCACGTTGATCTTAAAGAGGCGCGTGGCCGGCAGGGAGAGCAGGCTCATCCCCGTCCGGGCCTTGATCCTCTCCAGAGCCGCCTGGAGCTCCTCCTCGCCAGGGGCGGTAAGGGTAAACCAGAGGTTGTACGGCCCCGGCTCCCGCAGGTAGTTATGGGTCACCCCCGGCTCGGCGTTGATTGCCTCTACCACCTCGTCCAGGCGCTCCGGCGGCACGCTGGCGGCCACCAGGGTGCTGCGGTAGCCCAAGCGGCGGGAGTCGAAGACCGCCCCCAGGCGGCGGACCAGGCCGCTCTTCTGCCAGCGCTCCACGCGGCGGCAGACCTCCTCCTCCGCCAGCCCCACCCTCTCCCCCAGCTCGGCGTAGGGCCGGGGCGAGAGGGGAAAATCCCGCTGCAAGAGGTCCAAAAGCCGCCGGTCCTGCTCGCTCAGAGGCTCGGGCTCCGAGGGCCCGGCGACCGCATCCCAGCTTGGCGTAGGGCGCCGGCCCCCTGATTCCGCACCAGGTACACGGGATTTGCCGTCAGCGCTCATCCGGCGCCACCACCCGCCGCCCCGGTGGCCAAGCCGCCCGCCGCCTGCACCCCGGCCCGGTACAGGCACCAAGGGTCTTCGGCCATGTAGTCGCCGCCGGTGTAGTAATAGGCCCGGGCGCGGCAGCCGCCGCAGATCTCTTTGTAGTCGCAGGTACCGCACCGCCCGCCGAAGTGGAGGGTGCGCAGCTGGCGGAAGACCGGCGCCTCGCGCCAGATTTCGTCAAAGGGGGTCTCGCGCACGTTGCCCACCTTTAGATAAAGGTAGGGACAGGGGTTGACGTCCCCGTTGGGGATGATGACGCAGTACGAGGTCCCCGCCAGGCAGCCCCGGGTGAAGCGCATGGGAATCCCTTTCTGGCGCGCGATGCGCATGAACTGCGGCGCACAGGTGGGCTTCAGCTCGATCTTCACCTGGCGCTGCTTCTCCAGAATCCGGTGCAGCAGTCGCTCGTAGCGGGTGGCGTTCAGCATGTCCTCGGCCAGGTCCTTGCCGCGGCCGGTGGGAACCAAAAAGAAGACGTGGTGCGCCGCCGCCCCCAGCTCCACCGCCAAGTCGGTGATGCGCTCCACCTCGTCGTAGTTGGGCTCCGTCACCGTGGTGTGGAGCTGCACCTCCAACCCCGCCTCCAGGCAGTACTTGACCCCGTCGATGGCCGCCTGCCAAGAGCCGGGCGAGCGGTGAAACTCGTCGTGGAAGTCGGGGGTGGCGCTGTGGATGCTGATGCCCATGCGCACCGCCCCCGCCTCTTTGAGCCGCTTGGCCACCCGGGCGTCAATCAGGGTGCCGTTGGAGCCGAAGACCGGCACCAGACCACGCCGCTTGGCGTGAGCCACCAGGTCGTAGATGTCCTCCCGCAAGAGCGGCTCCCCGCCGCTGAAGACCATAATGCGAAAGCCGGCGCGGGCAATCTCGTCCAGGAGCTTCATCCCCTCTTCCGTGGAGAGCTCGTTGGCCTCCTTTTGGCCGGCGTCGCGGTAGCAGTGCTTGCAGTTGAGGTTGCAGGCGCGGGTGGTGTTCCAGGAAATGATCATTTTACAGCCCCTCCTTTAGCCAGCGGGCGGCGTCCCGGGCAAAATAGGTGATAATCATGTCCGCACCTGCCCGCTTGATCCCCAGGAGGATCTCCAGGGCGGTGCGCCGCTCGTCCAACCAGCCCAGCCGCGCCGCCGCCTTGACCATGGAAAACTCTCCGCTCACGTTATAGGCGGCCAGGGGCACGCCGAAGGCCTCCTTGGCCCGGGCGATGACGTCCAGATAGGCCAAGGCCGGCTTGACCATGACGATATCCGCCCCCTCCTCCAAGTCCAGCTCGATCTCCCGCAGGGCCTCGTCGGAGTTGGGCGGATCCATCTGATAAGAGCGCCGGTCCCCAAACTGAGGGGCCGACTGGGCCGCCTCCCGGAAGGGGCCGTACATGGCCGAGGCGTACTTGGCCGCGTAGGACATGATGGCCACGTGGGTGAACCCGTGCTCGTCCAGGCGCTGCCGGATGGCCGCCACCCGGCCGTCCATCATGTCGGAGGGCGCCACCACATCTGCCCCTGCTTCGGCGTGGGAGAGGGCGATGCGGGCCAGGAGGTCCAGGGTCGGGTCGTTGAGGATCTCCTGCCCCTTGACCACGCCGCAGTGGCCGTGGTCCGTGTAGTCGCACAGGCAGACGTCGGTCATGACCACCAGCTCCGGCACCGCCCGCTTGAGGGCCCGGATCGCCCGCTGCACCGGGCCGTCCTCGCGCCAGCCCGCCGAGCCCTGGGCGTCTTTATACTCCGGAATCCCGAAGAGAAGCACCGCGGGAATGCCCTCCTGCCAGGCCGCCGCCGCTTCCTCCACCACCAGGTCCGCCGACCAGTGGTAGTTGCCGGGCATGGAGGGGATCTCTTCTTTCACTCCGCTCCCCGGCACCACGAAGAGCGGATAGATGAAATCTCCCGGGTCCAGGGAAGTCTCCGCCACCAGCCGCCTCAACTGCGGGGTGCGCCTCAGCCGGCGGGGACGCACCACAGGAAAGCCCATACCCATCTTCCTCCTTTTCGCTCCAGCCGTCCATTCCAGCCGTCCACCGCGTTCCAGTCATTCCTTCAGGCGTTGGCCGCCCGGGCCTGCCGGGCCTGCCCCAGGCCGATCTCCTCGTCGGTCAGGTAGCAAGCGGGGTCGGACTCCCAGAGGTCGCCCGTCACCACCTCGGCCCGGATCCGGCAGCCGCCGCAGACCTGGTTGTACTGGCACTGCCGCACCGGCCCTTGAGGTGCCGCTCTTTGTGGCGCAGGGCTTGGAGGAACTCGTTCCGCGCATCCAGCCAGATCTCGCTGAACCGGCGCTCCCGCACGTTGCCCAGGGTCCGGTGCCCCCAGAACTGGCAGGCGTGGACGTCCCCCCGCGGGTCCACGTTGGACATCTTGACCCCCGCCGAGCAGCCGCCGTGCATGTGCAAGAGCTGCAGCACCTCGTCGGCCCGCTCCGGATGGTGTTTCCTGATGTACTGGTAGAGGTAAACGCCGTCGGCGTGGTTGTCGGTAGTGAGGATCTCCACCTGGACGCCGCGCCGGTGCAGCTCCAGGGTCTTCTCCACCAGGTACCTCATGGTCTCCCGCTTCTGCTCCAAGGAGGTGTCGCGGTCCAGCATCTCCCGCCCCCGGCCGGAATAGACCAGGTGGTACATGCAGAAGCGCGGGATTCCCTCCCGCTCCACCATCTCCAGTACCGCCGGCAGGTCCTCGTAGTTCTCCCGGA
>JASBVW010000107.1 GCA_029961005.1 Bacillota bacterium | reverse complement strand
ACCGGTTCGGGTCCACCAACGAGATCGGGGTCTTTGAGATGGGGGAAGACGGCATGAGGGAGGTCCAGAATCCTTCAGAGGTGCTCCTGGCCCAGAGGCCTGTGGGCGCGGCTGGTTCGGTGGTCACGGCCGCCCTGGAAGGGACGCGCCCCCTTTTAGTGGAGGTGCAGGCCCTGGTGGGAGGAACCAGCTTCACCGGCCTTCCCCGCCGCCAGGCTACCGGCCTCGACCACCATCGGGTGCACCTCATTCTGGCAGTGCTGGAGGAGAGGGCGGAGCTCGCCCTGGCGAACCGCGACATTTACGTGAGCGTGGCCGGAGGAGTCCGCGTGGAGGAACCGGCGGCAGACCTGGGGATAGCTCTGGCCGTCGCCTCCTCCTTGCGCCGGCGGCCGGTGAATCCGCGTTTAATCGCGGTCGGCGAGCTGGGGCTGGCAGGCGAAGTGCGAAGCGTCCAGCGGATGGGCCTCCGCCTGTGGGAGGCCTCGCGCCTTGGTTTTGAAGAGGCCATCGTCCCGCGGCGCTCTCTGGATAACCTTCAGCTCCCTCCCCGCCTCAAGGTAAAGGGGGCTGAGACCATCCAAGAGGCTATAGAGCTGGCTTGGGGAGGAAAAGCATGAAGAGCGGACCGAAGGTAGACAAACGCCTTTTGAGGTGCATCAAGATGCTGGCGCCGGGGACCCAGCTCCATGAGGGGCTGGAGAGTATCCTCCGCGCGAGGACGGGGGCCTTAATTGTCGTGGGCGACAGCGAGGCGGTCATGAAGCTGGTGGATGGCGGATTTCGCATCGATTCCGAGCTTCATCCTTCCAGCCTTTACGAGCTGGCCAAGATGGACGGCGCCATCATCCTCAGCCAGGACGCCAGCCGGATCATCTACGCCAACGCCCACCTGACGCCCGATCCTTTAATCCCTTCCACCGAGACGGGAACCCGCCATCGGACAGCGGAGCGGGTGGCCATTCAAACGGGGGAGCTGGTGATTGCCATCTCCCAGCGCCGCAACGTCATTACCCTCTATCAAGGCCAATCTAAGTACATCCTGCGCGACCTGGGCGTGGTCCTGGCCAAGGCCAACCAGGCTCTGCAGACGCTGGAAAAGTACCGCAAGGTGCTGGAGCAGGCCTTAACCAATCTCTCCGCGGTGGAATTTCAGGACCTGGTGACGGCTTACGACGTGGCGGTGGTCATTCAGCGCGCCCAGATGGTGGCGCGGATCGTGGACGAGGTTGAGACCTACATTTGCGAATTAGGGGAAGAGGGCCGGCTGGTGGAGCTGCAGCTGGACGAACTCGTGCTGGATATAGAAGACGAAGGCCTCCTGGTCATCCGGGACTACGCCCAGGAAGGGGCCGGGAAGGCGGAAAAGATCTGGGAACAGCTGGGAACGTGGAGTGCGGAAGAGCTTCTGGATCACGGCCAGGTCATGCGCGCCCTGGGGTATGCGGGTACACCGGTGAACCTGGACCAGCCCGTGACGCCCCGCGGCTACCGGATCCTCAGCAAAATCCCCCGCTTGCCGCTGCCGGTCATAGAAAATCTGGTCCAACGCTTCCAGCGGTTGCAGCGCATTCTGGAGGCAACCGTGGAAGAGCTGGATGACGTAGAAGGCATTGGCGAGGTGCGGGCGCGGGCCATCAAGGACGGACTGCATCGACTCCGGGAACAGGTGCTCCTGGAGCGCCACCTCTAACGCAAAAAATAAAGCGCGGCCGGTACGGCCTTTACGAGAGGATGTACTGCCCTAAAGTCAGGACGCGAGCGTATTCTTTTTGGACGATTTCGTCCAGGCTGAGGTGGCAGAGGTTGCAGAAGGCGGCCAGGTAGAAGAGAGTCTGTCCCAGTTCGGTCTCCAAGATTTCCCGACAGTTGTCGCACAGCTCTCCCTCCAGGTGGCTGTGCATAAAGTTCCGCAGTTCGCTGTAAGAATCGACTCCGGAAGGACAGGATTGGCGAGAGGCGTTGATGCGCACGCAGCCACAGCTGGTGACTGCCTTGGCAAAGGCCCGGTTTACTCGAGCAGAAGCCTCTTGAAACTTTGAGAGCACATCCAGGATGCTTTTGTGGCGGATAAGGCACTCGTTGACGGTCTCTTGAAATTTTTCATAATTTATTTCCTGCATGCCCCGCGTCACTCCCCTTTCCGCTCCTCAACGCCATTATAATTTTATGGAAAAGAATTTGTCAAGGCGGGAAAAACCGGGATTGGCTATTGACAAGCATGGCCAATTTATGATAGAATACTCCTTCCGTTGACACAACTTGCCACTCCGTGCTACAATTTACTTTAGATGCGTGGCCGCTCCTGGAAGGAGGTGGGAAGGGTGAAGTTCCGCATAGGGGACAAAGTGGTCTACCCAATGCATGGGGCGGGCGTTATTGAGGCCATTGAAGAGAAAGAAGTCCTGGGTCAAAAACAGCAGTACTACATTATGAAGCTCCCCTTGGGCGAGATGAAGGTCATGATACCGCTGCGCAGCGTCAAAGAAGTAGGCCTGCGCCAGGTGATAGACCGCAAGGAGGTCAACAAAGTCTTTAGCGTGCTGCGCAGTCAGCGCTCCAAGATGTCGTCTAACTGGAGCCGGCGGTACCGGGCCAATCTGGAGAAGATAAAGAGCGGAGACATCTTTGAGGTGGCTGAGGTGGTGCGCAATCTCAGTTTAAGGGATCGCGAGAAGGGTCTCTCCACCGGTGAGCGCAAGATGCTGGAGAGCGCCCGCCAGATACTGATCAGTGAAATCGTCCTGGCCGAAGGCCGGGCAGAGGAGGAGGTGCGGATGCTGATCGATCAGTCCCTGGAAGAGGCGGCAAGCAATTAAAAAAAGAGTGGTGCGGGGAGGCGATCGGGCATGAGTAGAAAAGGGGAAGGTTTTCTAAAAAGCGGGCTTTTTCTCCTGGGGTTGCTCGTGGGTTATGAATTGGCCTCATACTTAATCGTTATTCCCTGGGAGGCGGGATGGAAGGCGGTGGGCGGGGCCCTGGCCAAGATGGCGGCTCTGACGCTGGCTTTTGGCCTGGCCAGTTTTCTGTTGGCGCCCTATCTTTTGAAAGGCATAGGGCGGCTTTTGAATTGGGTTACCGGGAGCCTGCAGCGGATGGCGTTCTCGGACATTGCGGCGGGGGTCATCGGGCTGACGGCGGCGCTGCTCATAGCCCTGCTCTTTACTCTGAGCTTTCCCCGGCGCCTACCGGTAGTAGGAGATGTGCTCCCCCTCCTTTTTACCATTGGTTTGGGGTACGTAGGAGCGGCGGTGGCGATTAAAAAGCGGGAGGAGCTCTTTGCTTTTTTGAGTTCCTGGGGGCGCGCCCCGGGGCGCTTTTTAAAGGAGGGAGGGGCCTGGAGTACCGCCCCCAAGCTCTTGGATACCAGCGCGATCATAGACGGGCGCATCTTCGACATCTGCAAGAGCGGATTTTTAGAAGGGAACTTGATCGTGCCCCAGTTTGTCCTGGCGGAGCTACAGCACATTGCTGATTCCTCCGATGTGCTAAAGCGCAACAAAGGACGCCGCGGCCTGGACATCCTGAATAAGATGCAGAAGGAGCTGCACATTCCCGTACAGATCATCGACGCCGACCTGGGAGAGGCCGGAGACGTGGACGCCAGAATCGTCCGGCTGGCCAAGGCTTTGGGGGCCAAGGTGGTGACCAACGATTTCAACCTCAATAAGGTCTGTGAGCTGCAGGGAGTAAAGGCGCTGAATATCAATGAGCTGGCCAACGCCGTCAAACCCATCGTTCTGCCGGGGGAGGAGATGGTGGTCCAGGTCGTGCGGGACGGCCGGGAGCCCGGCCAGGGGCTGGCTTACCTCGACGACGGAACCATGATCGTGGTGGACGGAGGGAAGAAGTACATCGGCGAGACGGTGGGGGTGTTGGTGACCAATGTCCTCTCCACTTCGGGCGGGCGCATGATCTTCGCCCGGCCCAAGGCGGTGGAGAAAGCGCTGTAACCGCGGTCTCAAGGGGCAAAGGCGCTCGAAGAAGACGCGAGCGCCTTTTTTTGGGGTGAAGAGAGGTCTCGAGATGGGAGTAGAAGCCGTAGTGCCTGCGGCCGGGCAGGGCCGCCGAATGCTTTCCCGGTCCAATAAACAGTTTCTCCCCCTCTGCGGCCGTCCCGCTCTGATCTGGACGTTGGAGGCCCTGGCTGCGGTGCCAGAGATCGAAGGGATCACCGTCCTGGTGCGCGAGGAGGAGGTGGACCGCTGCCGGCGCATGGTGGACAAGTATGGCCTGGCCAGGGTGCGCGCCATCCTGGCGGGGGGCGCAGAGCGGCAGGATTCGGTCTGGTGCGGTTTAAAGGCCTTGCCACCCGGGACAAAATGGGTGGTGGTGCACGACGGGGCCCGCCCCCTGGCCACACCGGGTTTGATCCGGAGGGTCCTGGCGGTGGCCCAGGCCAAGGGGGCTGCGGCGGCAGGGGTTCCGGTGGCGGACACCATCAAAGAAGTGGACCCCGGAGGGCGGGTGGTGCGCACCCTCGCTCGGCCTGCCCTGCGGGCCGTGCAGACTCCGCAGGCCTTCGCCTATGACCTTTTATGCGAGGCGCACCGGCGGGCGCAGGCGGAGGGCTTCTCCGGAACCGACGACTGCGCTCTGGTGGAAAGGCTGGGCGCGCCGGTCTGGATAGTGGAGGGAGAGCTCGAGAACATTAAACTGACCACGCCCCGCGACCTCCGGCTGGCCAGGGAGATCCTGGCGGAGAGGCTGCGGAAGGGCGCCCTGGGGCAGCTAGAGGGCGAAGGGAGAGAGGCGGGGTGGGGGGGAGGAAAGGAGGCGGTGCGGGTAGGGATCGGTTTTGACGCCCACCGGTTGGTGGAGGGGCGGCCGCTCATTCTGGGCGGGGTGCAGATACCCTATTGCCGCGGCCTTCTAGGTCACTCAGACGCCGACGTCCTGCTGCACGCGGTGATGGACGCGCTTTTAGGGGCAGCTGCGCTGGGCGACCTGGGGCGGCACTTTCCTGACACCGATCCCCAGTGGCGAGGGGCCTCCAGCCTGCGCCTCCTGGCGGAGGTGGACCGGCTGCTCAGGGCGAAGGGGTACGTAGTGCAACAGGTGGATGCCACCGTCATCGCCCAGGAACCGCGCCTGGCCCCTTATGTGGCTGAGATGTGCCGCCGGCTGGCGGAGACGCTCCGCCTCCCCCTGGAGGCCGTCAGCGTCAAGGCCACTACCACTGAAGGTCTGGGCTGGACGGGCCGGGGAGAGGGGATGGCCGCCCAGGCGGTGGCTTTGGTAGCGCAAGCGAGGAGGGAGGACGAAGGGTGTTTTTAACGGAGATTATGGAACCGCACCCCCTGGTCACCACCAAGGACGCCACCCTGGAGGAGGCGCGGCGCTTGATGCTCCAGTCCGGGCAGAGCCGGGTGATCGTGGTGGAAGGCGAGCGGGTGGTCGGTCTCCTCACCGATACCGATCTCTTGCGGCAATCCGACCTGACCGCGCCGGTGGAGAAGGTCATGTCGCGCCAGGTCGTGCGCGTCTACGAAGATCAGTCCATCCGGGAGGCGGGGCGGCTTATGTTGCGCCACCAAGTCAACGGGCTGCCGGTGGTCTCGCGGGACGAGCGGCTCCTGGGCTTGGTGACGGCCCGCAGCATCCTGGGCTGGTACATGCAGGACGATGAGAAGGCCCGCCTGAGCCTGGAAGGGGCCGCCATCTACCTGGCCATGACCCGCAGCCGCACCTATGAGCACTACTGGCTGGAGAAGATTCAGGCCTACGGCTTTAAAGGGGCCATCACCCAGGTGGGAGCGGGAGGG
>JASBVW010000106.1 GCA_029961005.1 Bacillota bacterium | reverse complement strand
CGTAGGGGTGGAGGCCTCCCCCTTCAGGGCCTGGTGGTAGTGGTGGATGCTCCGGGCCACGGCCTCGGTCTCGGATATGCCCAAGGTGGCCGCAATCTCCCGGAGTTCTGCTAGGGTGCCCTCGCTGAGGCGGTAGGTCCGTGCCCTCTTCATCTGTATTGCAATTGTATTGCACCCGCCTTCACCCAATCCCGCCGGGCCTGGCGGTAGGCCTCCCGGCCGGCGGGCTGAGGAGTGCATTGAGGCCTATAGGGCCGCCCGGGTCCAGGGGAGGGAAGCATGGTAGACGCGGCGCAAAGGCTGGCCGAGCTGGACGGGATCCTCACCGATCTCCTGAGGGAGGCTCACCTCCTGGGGGAGCTCCCCCAGGCCTACCGCCTGGTCCCCCTTCCCCTGGACGAGCCCGAGGTGGCCGCGAAGGCCCTGGCCTGGGCCCGGGAGGCCCCCAACCCCGAGGGCTGGCCCCCGGTCTACGCCCTCTTCCTGCAGGGGAGGGAGGTGGAGATAGGGGCCCAAGCCGCGCCAGAGCCTGAGGCGGGGCTCGCCCCTTCGGGCCCGCTCCCCGTTCTCCAGGAGGGCCTCCCGGTGCAGCGAAGCCCACTCCACCTCCACCGCCGGCCTCAGGGCCCTAGGGGGAAGACCCCTCTCGCCGCCGGTGGGGGGCCGGGAAGACCGGGGGTCACTGGCCCGTCCGCAGCGTCTCCTCCCCCCGCTCCAGGTAGCCCAGGGCCTTGAGGGCCCGCACCCGGTGCTCTGCCGGCACCCGGGGATCCTCGACCACGCCCCGCAGGGCCTCCGCGGAGAGGAGGAGGTAGGTCCGGGTGGACTCCTCCGCCACCCGATACACCCCCATCCGCTCCGCCGCCTCCAAAAGCCCCGTCACCTTCCCCAGGGAGAGGTGCTTGCGGGCCCGGGTGGCCGCCACGTAGAGCAGGTTCTCCTCCTCCAGGTGGGCGGGGTCGGTCCCCCAGTCCAAAGAGCGCACCAACTCCTCCTCCCACCAGGGGAAGAAGTCATCCCAGAGGAGCACCCGGTCCCACTCCCGTCCCTTGGCCTTGTGGACGGTGGAGACCACCACCCTCGCCACCGCCTCGGCCGGGGTCCACACCCGCTCCAGGTAGGCGGCCAGGGCCTCCAGCTCGGGGTAGGCCTCGGCCAGCCGCAGCACCCCGTAGGCCGGGGCGTAGCCGGCCTGCGCCAGGATCTCCAGCTCCTCCCAGGTCTCCGCCATGGCCAGGTCGGGGTGGGGGTGAGTGCGCCGCTCCCCTTGCCGCAGGAGGGCCGCGTCCCGCAGGAGGTGGACCAGCTCCTCCACCCCCCCCACCACGTGTACCCGGCCCCGGTGCAGCTCCTGGGTGGCCACCACCGCCCCCACCACCCCGGCGTTGGTGCGGCAGAGGACGGTGAAGGGAGGGCGGGGCAGGGCGGTGTCCACCCGGGTGGCCCAGGGGGCTTTCCCCCACACCTCCACCGGCCGGTCCCGCAGGGCGGTCATGTTCCGCACGAAGCGGGCCAGGCTCTCGGCGAAGCGGAAGCTCCAGGTGAGCCGGGCCTCGGGGGCCTCCAACCTCTCCATGGCGTTCACCGCCCCCCGCCAGCCGTAGATCTGCTGCCGGGGATCCCCCACGTAGACCCGCTGCACCCGGCCCCGGTGGGCCTCCAGCACCCGCAGGAAGATGGGGTCCAGGTCCTGCGCCTCGTCCACCAGCAAAGCGCCCGCGAAGGAGAGATCCGGCCCGGAGAGGGCCCACAGTTTCACGTAGGCCCCGTGGGGCAGGGGGAAGGGATCGTTGGGGTCGGTCATCCGCCGCCAGAGGGTTTCCGTCTCCCGCAGGATGAAGGCCTCCTCCTCGGGCCAGGACCGGGTCCCCGCCCGGGCCAGCCGGTAGGCCAGGGGGATCATCCCCGGCTCGGGGGTCTCCGCCTCCGAGCGCAAAAAGGCCTCCAGGGTCCCCAGCACCGCGTGCAGGAGCAGGGGATGCCGCACCTCCAGGGCCTCCGCCACCAGCGGGGCCGAGAGGTGGCCCTTTGCCGCCTCGAACTTGGCCCGGTAGGCCTCGTGGCGGGACACCACCATGCGGAAGGCCAGGGCGTGCAGGGTATAGGGGCGGACCTGGCGGGGAAACTTGCGGGCCGCCTCCTCCCGCACCGAGCGGTTGAAGGCCAGGTACAGTCCCCGCTTCCCCGGGTCGGCCTCGGCCATCAGGCGCAGGGTGGTGGTCTTGCCGCTGCCCGCCACCGCCACCACCTTGAGGTCCTGCCCCGAGCGGTAGGCCTCCACCGCCTGCAGCTGCTCGTCTGTGGGGCGCAGGGCCATCCCCCATATTGTGACGGCTCCCCGGGCGGAGGTGCCGGAGATTCCCCGGGAGCGAGGGTTTATGCCCTTGCCCAAGGGGTGGAGGAGCGGACTTTTGCCTGGCTGGGGCGAGAGGCGGCTGGGGGAGGAGTACGAGTACCGCCCTGAGGAGACGGAAGCTTGGGTGTATGTGGGCAGGCTACGCTTGTGGGTGAAGCGGCTAGCCCGGGCCGCCTGAGGTGGGGTGGGGGTTTTACGACAGCCTCTCACCCACTCAGCAGACCCGCCCTTCACAGTGTTCGCAGCTTTAAAGCCTGGGTGAACGCGGGCGCTACCGGGAGTCCACCCCCTGCGGCCCCGCCAGCTCCACTACCCGGTCGAAGCGGCTGTGCAAAGCCTCATCCCCGTGCAGTACCACGACAAGGGCCTTTCCCGCGGTCCGGCGCAGGATGAGATCGAGCACCCCCTCGCGGCTCTCGAGGTCCAGGTTGGCCAAGGGCTCGTCCAGAAGGTAGAGGTCGGCCTCTTCGCAAAGCAGGGCGCCGATGGCGGCCCTCTGCCGCTGCCCCGAGGACAGGGCCTCCGGGCGGCGGTCCTCCAGGCCCTCTAGCCCCAGTTCCCGGCGGATCCCGGCGTCGGGAACTAGCTCGCGTACCGTCAAGGGCGGCAGTTCCGGGGGAGCGGTGAGCGCGGCCACCCGCGCGGGCCGCTCCACCTTACCCCTCTCGGGGGCTAAATACCCAGAAAGCACGTGCAGCAGGGTGGTCTTGCCCACGCCGTTAGGCCCTACGAGGAGCACGCGCTCACCCGGGCGGATTTCCACCCGCGGCAGCTCCAGCGGGGCCCCGCCCGCGTAGCCCAGCCGCACCCCCTCGAGCCGGGCTTCGGCGGCCGGCTGCACGTAGGGGTCGGGTGCGGAGGAGAGCAGTCCGTGCAAGCGCTCGAGGATCTGCCCGTAGCGGTGGAACTCGGGCACCCGGCGCAACAGGGAAAAGGTGTTGTCCACCGCCCGCCAAAAGGCGTTGACGAAGGCCAAGAACCCGCCGAAGCTCAGCACGCGGATCAGGACGAAGTAGCCGCCCACGACCAGCGCGAGCGTGTTGGCCAGGTTCATGAACACGTCGCTCCAGGCCTGTTGGGCCCACATCAGCCGGTGGCTGCGGTAGGTGTCTTCGAGGTGGGCGCGCAGGGCCTCCCGGTTGGCCGCCAGAGTCGGGCTGAGAAGACGGGGTAGGCCGCGTAGAGCCCGGAAGGCCTTTAGCGATTGGGAGAGGACCTCGAGGTAGCGGGCCTCCGACTCCCGCTCGTACTCAGTCGCCCGGCGAATCCCCGTCCCAACCCGCTGCGCGACCCACAATAGCGGCGGGACCAGGATCGCCAGGGCCAGGGTAGCCTGCCACGACAGGTACAGCAGCACCCCCAGGAAGGTTAGGGCCGCCAGGGCCTGGCGGGCTAGGTCAACCAAGAGGGAAATCGCAGGGGCCAGCCCCTCGAGGACATCCCGGTGAACCCTGCTCACAAAGGCCCCGGCTCCCTCACGACTGAAGTCTTTCCAGTCTATTCGCAGGGCCTGGGCCAGCAGCCGCCCCTCCAAATCAAGCACCACCTGGTTGATAAGGGCCTTCTGCCAGAGGGAGGCGACCCAGAAGAGAGCGATCAGGCCCAGTCCCACAGCGAGGTAGGCGAATCCCAGGAGGGCGAAGCGCCGGAAGTCTTGCGCGATCACCGCCTCGTCGAAGAGCCACTTGAGCATCAACGGATGGAGCAGGGCCTCGGTCGCGCTCACCAGGCTGCTAACCGCCACCAGCAGCAGGAACTCGCCCCTGCGCCCCTCCAGGAGGGTCCATAACGTCTTCATCGGGCATCACCTCGTCCAGCATAAAGTCGGCGGGGCCGGGGCTCGCCACCCGGTGCAGCACCCGCAGAACCCCAGCGCAACCGGTTGCGAAGTCACAGGAGACCCGCAGCAGTCCCTCACCGGGGACGGCTAACCCCTCCAGGGTTCGCCCCTGGGGTAGGAGGCTGGCGCATGTGCGCGGCTCGAAGAGGTAGAGGGTGCGAAGCCCCTCCAGCTGGCGCTCCAGCCGCGCGAGGTGGATCGGCTCCCTGGTGAGCAGATAGGCATCAAGGAGGGTGTCGATGACCCCGGCTATACCGAACAGGTAGCCCGGAAGCACCGAGTACTTGCGGCCAAGTTCGTTGAGCAGGGGCCGGGCCTCCTCGAGCCATCCGTAGCGCAGCAGCACCTTAGCCACCCCCGCGCTTCCCACCTCGACATAGGGTTCGAGGGTGCCCTTATAGCGGAAGCTCATCGTGCCGGGTCCCGTCCGCTCGGCCTGGGCCAGGTCAAAGCGTAGTGCAGCCTCCCCGTCCTGCCGTGCGGCCAGGTCGCCGGTTAGCTGGTGCAGCCGCAACAGGAAGAGTGCCACTCCGGACTGGCCGAAGCCCAATCCGGTGAAGGGCTCGTCGCCACTGAAGCGGTTGACCCAGTAGGCCGTCCCGTCCTTGCGTTGAGCGCGGCTCGCCAGTCGGCGGTAGATGTCCAGGGCTGCATCAAGGTAAGCCAGTTTCCTGTCATGTAGGTAGAAGTGAAGGTTGGCCAGCCCGACTCCGCTCAGCCCGTAGTAGAGGGTATAGTCCTCGAGGCTGGGGTGATGGTTGGCCCGTCCAAGCACTTCCCGCGCTACCTCGACCTCACCAAGCTCGAGCAACACCCAGGCAATCCCTGCCAGCCCGGTTAGCAGGCCCGGGGGGAAGTCCTGCGGGTCAGCGCGGCGGGCTCGGTCAATGAACCACTTCCGCCAGGACTCGTTGAGGCTGAAACCCGCCTTGTGCAGCGCGTATAGGACCCCTCCAGCACCGAACCCCAGGCTCAGCGGGTTGGTCAGTACGGCGAAGGGGTCGGAGGGAAAGAGCGTGGGGCGTGCGGGATCGGCGGCCTGTTCGAGGAAACGAGCGATCTGTACGGCCCACTCGCGGGCCTGCCGCGAGCAGGGGGCTTCCCCTACATCCCAGCGTGTGGCGGTCGGCACGCTGCGCAGCGGCGGTGTAGTCACCCGCCGCACCATACGCTCCTCCTCCTCGGTCAAGAACTCCAGCACCCCGCCGAGATCCCGCTCGCCCTCAGCGACCGAGACAATGAAGTCATGGATCTCTAAGGGCCACCCCATGTCGCGGATGAGTGCGGGGTAGACATCGCGGAAGAGTTCGGGGCGCAGGACCGCATATGCGCTGATGGGGTAGATGAAGTAGGCCATCATGCTAGCTAAGCTGTACAGGTCGTCGTACTCATCGTAAACGTGCTGTCTTGCCCGGTCGATCCGCCGGAAGCCGGGGGTGTACAGCAGGACCGGCCGCGCCAGCTCGTCTCCCTCTGCCCCTCCCTCCGATCGCCACATCGAGGCTTCAAAGTCAATGAGCACGACGCGGAGAGTATTCTTTTTGAGGAGGAAATTTCTTGCGGAGAGGTC
>JASBVW010000105.1 GCA_029961005.1 Bacillota bacterium | reverse complement strand
TTTCAGCTTCTCCTTGTAGAATTCGTAGTGCGGATCCCCCACCCGAAGAAGAGCAATCTGATCCCCGCACGGGCCGCAGATCCTCTCGCGCAGCACCAAAAATCCAGAGGCATCGGTACTCCCGCAAATCAGGCACGGCCTGCCCTCAAGCTGGAGAAAAACCTCTCTCGACCGCTCCATGGGCGTTCCCTCTTTTCCGGTGTAGAATACGCACCGCCCGCCTTGCCAGTGCCTGTCAGGCCGAAAAGGCAGACCCGGCCACCCTCTGATCGCCCACCCGGCGCGTAAACTTAATCTGGTCAAAGTACTCCAGGAGGGCAATGGCGTACTTTCTGCTGGTCCCCAGCCGATCGCGCAAGGACGCTGCCTCCAGCGTTCCCCCCTCGCGCAGGGCCTCAGCCACTACCTGGCGCGCCTGGGTAAAGGCCTCTTGGTGGAAGATGACCTCCGGGGACACGCGCACCGCCACCCCCCGCTCCAGGAGCACTTTGAGCAGCTCCTCAAAGCGCCGGGGGGGCACCTGCAGCCGGTTCTGCAGTTCCAGGGGAGGAGGGGGAGAAAATCTGCCCCGGCGCAGCTCCTCTTCCAGCCTCCGGAGCAGCTCCTCTTCGCCCTCCGAAGCCCGCGCCGTGTGCCCGGCGGCAGCCACCGCCTGCTCAGCCCGCCGGATCACCCCTTCTCGCTCCAGCCGCTCCAGTAGGAAGTTGAAGAGGCGGCTGTCCCACGCGGGGGCCACCCGGCTGCGCAGTTCTTCTTTGGGCATGCCGGACCGGAGGGGAAAGCGGGCGTGAAACTCCTGGAGCGCAGCGTTCACCTCCCGGCGCAGTTCCTGGTAGTAGGCGCCATCCAGAAAGACTTCCTCCCTGCCCAGCGCCACCGCTCTCCCTCCGGCGGCGGCGCGTTTAAGCTCGCTTTGGACCTGGGCCGGAGAAAGCAGGGTCAAGCGCCGGATCTCCTCCGGCGTCAGGGGCGGACGGCGCCGGGCCCGCTGCAGCGCTAAGGCCACCAGGTCGGCCGGCTGCCCCTCTTCCTCGCGCTTTAATTCCGCCAGGGTCTCCGGGCGCAGGCGCCGCCGGCGCGGCGGATGGGCGTCCAGGATAGAGCCGCCGCCGATGGTCCGGGGAGGAGAGTAGGAGCGGAGAATGAAGAGGTCTCGGCGCACGGCCACGATGGGCTCTTCTAGAAAGAGCTGGGCGTACCCGCTGCTCCCGGGCGGCAGCTCGTCCCCCCCGATGAGCCGGACTCGCCCCATTACTTCGCTCGTCCCAATGTGCACGCGCACCCGCGCCCGGTGGACCAGCGGCGCAGGCGCGCCGGGCAAAAGCCGCACCGAGACATCCACCAGGTACGTCGGCTCCAAGAGGCCAGGAGCCGCCACCACGCATCCCCGGGCCAGTTCCGCTTTCTCCACCCCCACCAGGTTGAGGGCCACCCTCTCCCCGGCCTGAGCCACCTCCACCGGCCGCTCGTGCACCTGCACCTGGCGCACCCTGACCCGGCGCCGAAGAGGCAAGACCTCTACCTCATCCCCGGGGCGGACAGCCCCGCCCAAGAGCGTCCCCGTCACCACCGTGCCGTGCCCGGGGACGGCAAAGACGCGGTCTACGGGGAGGCGCAACAGTTCACCCCGCTCCACCTCGGCGGCCGCCCCCACCACCTCTTCAATGGCGGCCAAGAGCTCCGGAATGCCCTCTCCCGTCACCGCGGAAACGGCCACGATCGGGCTATTCGCCAAGGGGGTGGAAAGCAGGCGCGTCCGCACCTCCTCCCGCACCAGGTCCAGCCACTCCGGGTCCACCAGGTCCGCCTTGTTCAACACCACCACGCCCCGGGAGACCCGGAGGAGGGAAAGAATGTCCAGGTGCTCCTCGGTTTGGGGCATGATGCCCTCGTCCGCCGCCACCACCAGCAGGACTACGTCAATGCCCGTGACCCCGGCCAACATGTTCTTGATGAACCGCTCGTGCCCCGGTACGTCCACAATCGCCGCGCGCCGCCCGCTGGGGAGGAGGAAGGGGGCAAACCCCAGGTCGATGGTCAGGCCCCTCTCTTTCTCCTCCTTCAGGCGATCCGTGTCTACGCCAGTCAAGGCCTTGACCAGGGTGGTTTTGCCGTGGTCGACGTGCCCGGCGGTCCCGATGATCACCGGCCGCATTTCTCACCCAACCCCTTCCGCCTTCAAACTCAACGCCCGGAGCACCGCCCCCTGCAGGGGTACCAATTCTTCAGCCCGCACGGTGCGCAGGTGCAAAAACAGGCGATCTTGCTGGATCCGGGCCACCACGGGGGGTGAACCCGCGCGCAGGCGGCGCTCTACCTCCTCAACCCTCTCTTTCCGGGGGGAAAGGGCTACTGCCCATCCAGCCAGGTGCGCCGTGGGCAGCGCTCCTCCTCCGGCCTCGGAGGGATCGGCCACGACCTCCACCTCCGCCAGCCCCTCCGCTCCCCCGGCCCGGAGCAAGCGCGCCAGCTCCTCCGCTCTGGCCCGGACCTTGTCTTCCGGCTCCGCCAGCAGGGCCAGGGTGGGGATGCGCTGGAGGGCCAACTCCGGCGTCAGGTAGAGGCGCAGCGTAGCCTCCAGGGCCGCCAGGGTCAACTTGTCAATGCGCAAGGCCCGGGCCAAAGGATTCCGGGCCAGGCGGCTCACCAGGTCGGCCCGCCCCACGATGATGCCGGCTTGAGGACCCCCCAGGAGTTTATCGCCGCTGAAGGTGACCAAGTCCAGGCCGGCGGCTACGCTCTTCTGCACCGTGGGTTCGGGAGGAAGGCCAAAAGGAGCGAGGTCCACCAGCACCCCGCTCCCCAGGTCCTCCATCACCGGCAGGCCGTGCCGATGTCCGATCTCCACCAGCTCCTCCCGCGCCACCTCCCGGGTAAACCCGACCACCCGGAAGTTGGAGGGGTGGACCTTCAAGAGGAGAGCCGTCTCACCGGTGATGGCTTCTTCGTAGTCGCGGGGGTAGGTCTTGTTGGTGGTGCCCACCTCCACCAACCTGGCCCCCGTGCGGGCCATGACCTCCGGGATGCGGAAGGACCCGCCGATCTCCACCAGCTCTCCCCGGGAGACGATCACCTCCCGCCCCCTCGCCAAGGTGTCCAGGCAGAGGAGAACGGCCGCGGCGTTGTTGTTGACCACCAGGGCGGCCTCCGCCCCGGTCAGCCGGCACAGGAGTTGCTCCACGTGGGCGTGGCGCGAACCCCTCCCGCCCGCCTCCAGATCGTACTCCAGATTGGAGTAGTACAGCCCCACCTCTTCTAGGGCCGCCAGGGCCTCGCGGGGCAAGGGGGCGCGCCCCAAATTGGTATGCAGGACCACGCCCGTGGCGTTGATGACCCGCCTGAGGTTGCGGGCGGTCAAGCGCCGCACCAGCTCCGCAGAGAGCGCCGCGCCGTCCTCGAGCACCCGCAGGGCCGCTGCTCCGCCTTCGCTCTCCTTCCCGCCCCCTGCGGCCGCCGCCTGCAGCTCGGACCGCAGCTCGGCGGTCAGGTCGCGCAGGGCCAGCACCACCGCCGCCCGCGGCCACCGGTCCAAGAGAGCCTGCACCTCCGGCCGGGAAAGGAGCTCATTAATGGAAGGGATCTGGCGCGGCCCGCTCTGCACCCGTCTTTCCAAATTGGCCCGCCTCCGCTCTAGCCCAGATGTATCCAGCGCCCCTCTGCGGAGCGCGGCCTGACCTCGCCGATGGCCGCCGCCTCCCGCACCCCCCGCTGAGCCAGCTGGCGCAGGAGCGCGTCGGCCCGCTCTGGCGCAACCGCTATGAGCAGCCCCCCTGAGGTTTGGGCATCAAAGAGGATGAGCTGCTCCTCTTCACTCAAGTCCTTTTCCAGGGCCACCTCCGGTTGGAAGTAAACCCGGTTGCTGAAGGTCCCGCCGGGGATGCAGCCGGCGGACGCCAGCTCCCGCACCTCGGGAAGGAGCGGCACCCGGTCCGCCTCCAGGTACAAGGCTACCCCGCTGGCCCGGGCCATCTCCAGGCCATGCCCTATCAGCCCGAAGCCGGTTACGTCGGTACAGGCGTGCACCCCTACCTCCTGCATGGCCTCCGCTGCCGCCCGGTTGAGGGCGGCCATGGTGGCGCAAGCCACCTCGATGAGCTCAGGAGAGGCCAGCCCTCCCTTGATAGCCGTGGTGATGATGCCGGTGCCCAAGGGTTTGGTGAGGATGAGGACGTCGCCGGGGCGGGCGCCGGCGTTGGTCACCAGGCGATCGGGGTGCACCGTCCCCGTCACCGCCAACCCGTATTTGGGCTCCTCGTCTTGGACGGTATGGCCGCCCACCAGGAGCGCCCCTGCCTCCGCCACCTTGGCCGCTCCTCCGCGGAGGATCTCGCCCAAGACCTCCAGGTCGCCGTGGCAGGGGTAGCAGACGACGTTCAAGGCCAAAAGGGGAGTTCCCCCCATGGCGTAGACATCGCTCAGGGAGTTGGCCGCGGCGATGGCCCCGTAAGTGTAGGGGTCGTCCACCACCGGGGTGAAAAAGTCCACCGTCTGGATGAGGGCCAGATCCGGGGTCAGGCGGTACACCCCCGCGTCGTCCCCGGTCTCATAACCCACCAGGAGTCCTTCCGCCCTGGTTGCCGGTAAACGGCACAGCACCTGTGCCAGGTCCTGAGGACCAAACTTGCCCGCTCAGCCGGCTTTGCTGGACATCTGGGTCAAGCGGCGACGCGCCCCCCGCTCTTCCCCCGCCACTGCCCTCACCTCCCTCAGCGCCGAACAGAAAAGAGACAAAAATGGCGGGAATATGTGGGAATCGAACCCACCACGGACAGGATCTCTGCCCGTCGCTGGATTTGAAGTCCAGGAGGCCCACCAGGGCCCATCTACTCCCACCGCTATTATAATACAATTGGGACAAATATTCCAAGCCGCACCTGTCTCCTCCCCTGGCAGGCCCAGCCGGGATGGGCCCGGCCCGGGACTGCAAAAGCCTCTCGCCGGCAGGTTTACTGGGCGCTCACGTCCGGCGTGCGGGTATAGCCTTCGCGCTCCGCCACCAGGTCCAAAAGGGCCCCGGCCATGTCGTCCAGCTCCGAGACGCGCTCCCCCTCGGGCAGCTCCCGCACGTCCAGGGACTTGACGTAGCCACGGCAGCGGTTGCAGACGTGCAGGCGGTACAGAGGCTCCCCTTCCACCGTGATCTCGCGCAGCTCCTCATGCCCGGCCCCGCAGTAAGGGCACTCCAGGCGCCGGTACGCCCAGACGGTGTCGCACAGCCCGCAGACCAGATGGCGCCGCCCCCCTTCCCCCATCAGGCGCGCCATGACCGGCCGGTGGCCGCAGACAGGGCAGATGCTCCTCAGCCAGTGCTCCTCGTCGACGAACGCCTTCATCTCCCGGGCGTAGCGGCGGTAAAAGGGCTTTAAGGCGTGGTTGAAGAGAAAGTGAAAGAGCGCCGGCGCCACCTGGCGCTGCTCCAGCTCCCGAGCGAACCCCTCCAGGTCGCTGGCTTGAAAGAGCTCCAAGAGCCGCGCAAAATCCCAGGGCACTTCCATGACCCGGTCGATCTCCGGAGCTTTATGAGGTAGATGGCGCCGCAGGACCGCCCCCATCTCCCGGAAGATCCGCTCAAAGAGCGCGGGATCCACAGGCACGGGACAAACCTGGCTCACCGGTTGCCCGGCCAAAAGCCCCTCTTTGAGCTCCTGCTTTTCTTTTTCCGTGAGCGCCGGCTTGTACTCCGGCACCCGTTCCCCCTGCTCCCGCTCCAAAAGGGTCAGATCGCGGATAAACCGCACGGCTTCCCGCAGCTCCGGGTATTTTTTAGCCA
>JASBVW010000104.1 GCA_029961005.1 Bacillota bacterium | reverse complement strand
CGCAGGACGTCCTGGGCGGCGTAAATGGAAGAGGTATAGGCGGTGCTGCCCACGTAGGCCGGCTGCTCCTCCGCCAGGCGCCGCCGGATCTGGTCCAGCGTATGCCCTTTCGTCATGGCGTCGTAGAGCACCGGCTGAAAACCGGCCGCCCGCAGGTGGCCCGCTATGTAGATGAAGCCCAAGTGCGGCCAGCGCCCCGCCGACTCCAGCACCCCGGCGTGGTAGGGGGGCGTGACGAGGAGCACCTTGCGCCCCGCGCCTCTTTGTCCGAGTTTGGCGGCGCCGATGCTAGCACCTTTGACTGCGGCCATCTCTCTCCCTCTCTCCCGCTCGTTCTTCTCGCAAATCCCCTCAGAACCCCCGCGCCAGGCGGTACTCGATGTACGTCCCGACCGCAAAGCCCGCCAGGAGCAGCACGTGCTTGAGGATCAGGAGCCGCGCCCGCTCCCGCCGCCAGGGCCTGGAGAGCCTCCCCTCGCGGCCGGACGTGCTCGAAAGCGAGGTGTTTTTTCTCCCCCCGAGGAGCACCTCGGCCGGCGAGAAGGCCGAGCCTTCGACGCCCCAGCGCCGCTCACCCCACAGGCGCACGGCCCCGGTGGCCAAGATGACGGCCAGGGTCCCCACCCCCCACCAGAAGAGGTCCCGCAGGGCCGGCCGCACCGCCAGAGCGGCCACGTGGGAGCCGACGGGCCCCAGGGCCGCCAGGCGCACCCGCACCCGCCACAGCACCAGGAAGATCCCCAGCCAGGTCCCGGTGGCCAGGTCGTGGAGGAAGTTGTTCAGCAGGAGAAGACGATCCATTGTCATCCGCATCCCGTACCGTGGTCGCAATTTCCTTCACTCCAGTTTCCTTGAGTGGGCCAGGTCTTTACCCGCAAGTACCGGGAGGAATAAGGGATGCGCCAGTCCCCTGGTTGAAAGCTATCGTCATCCCTGGCTAAAAGGCTGCGCCCCTCGAAAGTGGCAGAGATAAGATTATTCCGCGAATCATTACCTCCATCGGTAGCAAACGCTCCGTGCGGGATCCTGGAGTGGCACGCCATGCAGCCAGGGGCTTTGCTGCCGCCGTGCTTTTGTTGATGTAGGTTAGTGGCGAATCCCCCCGACGAAAACGCCGTCTGCGTCCCGTTGGTGCTGTAGCCCGGCGGCCGGCTCTGTAGCGTCTGCCCCGTGTAGAAGTTGTAGTCGTGGCACTTGAAGCACAGGTGCTTGGAGGTGTCCAGGCCGGCCTTACCTGTATTGGCGTTCCACGGGGCGATGAGGATGCCGGGGTTGACCGAGCCGTGGGGCCCCGTGTTGGGCGGCTGGGTTCTGGGGTCAGACACCTCTGCGCCGTGGCAGTCCGTGCAGTACAGGGCGCTGGTCTTGGTCCAGGGCTTGACGTATATGCCGTAGTTGGTCTTGCTGACGCTAGTGATCCCGGCGATGACGTGGTAGGAGGGGTTGTTGGGGTTGAACTGCCGCGAAACGTTGAGATAGGGATAATCACTCGTAGCCCCTCCCGCGTGGCAGCGGAAGCAGACGTTGAACTCATAAACCGAAGGCGCATCCCTGGGTACGGGATCGGGGGTGGTCTCCCAAGTGCTGGCCCCGTAATTGACGTCCACCCCTCGCACCCCCGCCATGCTCCCCCACAGGTTGGGCCGGGTGGGGCTGTCTACCTTGGCCTGATGCGGATTGTGGCAGTCCACGCACTCGATGTGAGCAGGCGGTCTCACCGCCGCCTCCGTAGGGGAGTGCACCCCGGAGTAATTGCCTACAGGATGGGTAAGTTTATCCCAATCATGAGTGGGAGTATAAGCCTGGGTTGTTTTAGCGAAATCGCTCTGCACGTTGCGGGTGGCCACGGTGCCGTTATGGCAGCGGAAGCAGACCGCTTCCTCCACCGTGGCACTGGCATTGTTGTCCTCCAGGAGCCGGGCCGGTTCCGTGGCCGAGTGGGGCCGGTGGCAGCTCTCACAGGCGTACTGCGAGACCTTCGCGTTCCCCAGCCGGCCGTTGTAATACTTGTTCGTGGCAGCCTGGTGGGCGCTCCCCGTCCAGCCGGTCTTTGGATGGCAGGCCAGGCAGAGCTGAGAGCCGTAAGTCCCGTCGTCGTTGGCCTTGACCAGGAACTTGCCCGGCCCGCCCGCCACCGCCCCGTACTGGGGATCGTGCGGGTCGTGGCAAGAGGTGCACTGCACCTGTCCCGAGGCGTCGAGCCGCACCGGGTCGCCGGCCGGGGGAGTGCGGATCTCGGCATCGGCCAGGTTGGGGACAAAGGAGACCGGGTGGTCATCCCCCAGGTTGAGGCCCAAATCCGAGGTGCCGGCGGGCATGGTGCCGTCCGCCGCCGTCCCCAGCATGGCGATGGTTCCCTCCACCACCGCCCCGATGGCCACCGTCCCGTCGTGGCAGCTCAGGCAGAGCTTGCTGCTGCCGGTGGGCTGACCGGGCGCTCCCTGCATGGTGGAGCTGGAGTAGGGGGTGTAGGTCTGCGCCGTGAAGAGGTGGCTCCAGAGGGGCTTTTCCGGCTGCGCGTTGTGCGGAGTGTGGCAGAAGATGCAGATCTGGGTCTCGGTCTGAGCCTTCACCGGCCCCGGACCGCTGAGGGAAAGGTCGTGCTTGGAACCCACGATGCTGGCCGCCCCGGCCGCCGGCGAGGGCAGCAGCCACGCCGCCGCAGCCAGCAGCAGCGCCAGCAGGGCCGGGCCGCTCCGCGCCCGCACCCCTCTCACGGCTGCCGGCCTCCGCGGCGCCGCCGGGGTCCTCGCCCGTTCCCTGCTAAGTTTGCCTTGCTCGGTCGCCACCGCACTCGCTGCGCACTTCTTCATTTGCACCGCCCCCCTCCCTGCAGCAGAATAGGGTTCTCCTGGTAAATCTCCTCAAAAAATTTCCTTTCCTCTATTTATTATCGCCCAGATACTTGAAAACCTGAACCCTCCGGTTGTAGGAGTCCGCCACGTAGATGTAGTCCTCCCCGTCCAGGTAGATCTCCGTGGGCAGCCAGAACTCCCCCGGCTGGCGCCCCGTGCGCCCGAAGTAGAGGAGCAGCCTGCCCTGGCGGTCGAAGATCTGCACGGTTTCAAAGAGGGCGTCCACCACGTAGATGTGGCCGTCCCGGTCCACCGCCACCCCCTTGGGCCGGGCGAAGTCCCCCGTGCCGTCCCCCAGGCGGCCGAAGCCTCCCAGGTACCGGCCGGTGGCGGCGTCCAGGATCTGCACCCGGAAGTTCATGGTGTCCGTGACGTAGAGCCGGCCGTCCCGGAGGTAGAGGTGGGCCGGGAAGTTGAACTCCCCCTGCCCTCCCCCGCGGCGGCCGAAGGTGGCCGCCCAGCGCAGGGTGGAGGTATCGAGGACCTGCACCGCGTGCCCCAGGGCGTCGGCCACGTACAGCCGGTCCTTCTCGCGGTCGATGGCCAGCCCGGTGGGGCGCTGGAGCGGCGGCCCTTTGATCTCCTGGATGAGCTTGCCCTCTGGAGTGAAGACCAGAAGGCTCTGGCGGCCGGAGTCGCTGACGAAGATCCGACCCCGGGCGTCCACCGCCACCCCGATGGGCATGGCGAAGCCCACTCGCCGGCCGTCCACGGCCCGCTCCATCTTGTGCTGCTGAAAATCCACCCGCCAGACGGCCGGGTCCCCGGCATCCACGATGTACAGCTTTCCATCGGCCACCGTCAGCCCGTAGGGGCGGACCAGCCGGTCTTCCCGGCTCGGCCCCAGGATGAAGTCCAGGATCACCTTCCACCAGGGCTTGCCCTTCCGGAGAGCCACGTCCTCCGGAGCGCTGATGGACCGGACATAGGCGATACGAGCCCGCTCCGGTGGAGGAGGCCAGACCAAGGCCTCACCCTCAGCCCCCTTCTCTTCCCGCCCCGCGGCGCCGGCGGGCACGTCAATCACCCCTGCCCACCCGGCTCCCACGCTCACTGTCAGGATCAGCACCAAAGCCAGGGCCGCTGCCCGGCCCGCAGTCTGACCGCACCGCATATCCGCGCCCCCTCTCTCCCCTGACATCCCGATTTTTGCTTTTCTTTATCTTTATCTTTTTTCTGGAAATTCGCAGGCGCACGGGGCAGATCCTTTTTTCGTAAAATTGTGGCAAGGAGGTGAGCGCACACTTGCGCCTAAAAAAGCCCTGCGCCCCGGGTGGAACCGGGGCGCAGGGCTGCGTGGTGGATAGAGAGGGAGAAAGTACGCGGGTTGATGGCACGATTCTACTAATCGTAACCATTCCCATTTTCATTATAGCGAGCCCCTTCTCCCCTGTCAAGCCCTTACCTTCATTTAGGCAAAAAATCACCCTTCGTGCAAAAGAGCAACAGAGTCCGGGCTGTAGGCCACGATCCCTTTATACCTGTTGAAATGCTTTACATTGTAAGTGCAAATCACCGCAATGTTACAGGCCCGCATCTGAGCCACCAGAAAGGCGTCGAAGATGTCACCGCCGGCGACCCTCTCCTCCTCCAGCACCTCTCTCAGCCGGTCCAGAGCCTGCAGCCCTCCATCGCACACCGGCAGGGTCAGGCGCAGAAGCTCCACCTGCCGCCAGGCTTCCTGGGCCTCCAGGGGTTTGCCCACCCGCCGGGGGTCTGTTATGACTGCATAGAACTCCAGCAGTATTTGAGGGAACACTACCCCCTCTATCCGCCTGGCCTGAGCCGCCTCCACCAGGGCCCGGCTGATCCGGTGCTGGGGGGCGGCAGTGTTGACGGCATACACCAGAATGTTGGTGTCCAGGAGCATCATCACTTTAATCTCCCTTCATAGAGGTCCGCCCGGGAGGCCGGTTTAACCTCGCCCAGGTCAAACCTGCCCAGTGCCAGGGGTGCCACAGAAGGGAGATAGCGCTCCAGCGCCTCAAGGATGAGCTCATTCTTGGGACGACCGGTTATCTTCGCTGTTTGCTCCAACTTAGTTAAAAGATCACTCTTCTCTTTGGGAATGTAAATGTTGAGTTGCACCGCCCACACCCCCTTACGAGGGTAGCATAATCAATAGATATAGTCAATAGGTTTACCGGATGACCGCCCGCACCACTCGCTGCTCCCCGTCTCGCAGCAGGGTCAGCTCGATCTGCTCCCCCGGCCGGGCGGCCCGGATCAGAATCGTAAGATCTTCCATGCGCCGCACCGGGCGCCCACCGGCCCTTACGATGACGTCCCCGGCCTCAATCCCGGCCCGCTCCGCCGGCGTGTCGGGCTGCACCGCCGCCACGAAGATCCCCTCCTTCGCCGGCAGCCGCACCCCCAGCTGCTCCTCCACCTCCCGCGCCAGGGCCGGGGTGAGCTCCTGCCCCAGGATGCCCAGGCGCAGCACCTTGCCGTAGCGGATCAGGTCCTCCGCCACCGCCCGCGCCACGTGGACGGGGATGGCAAAGCCGATGCCCTGGGCCTGCTGGATGATGGCGGTGTTGATGCCCACCACCTCGCCCCGGAGGTTGAGGAGGGGACCCCCGCTGTTGCCCGGGTTGATGGAGGCGTCGGTCTGGATCAGCTCCTCCAGCCGCACCGCCTCCCCCTCCTCCTCCAGGGTCAGGGTGCGCCCCAGGGCGCTGACCACCCCGGTGGTGACGGTGTGGTCAAACCCCAGAGGATTTCCGATGGCCACCACCGGCTCTCCCACCTCCAGGCGCCGGGAGTCGCCCAGGCGGGCCACCGGCAGATCCCGCTCCGCCTCCACCCGCACCACCGCCACGTCAGTGTAGCGGTCGCCCCCCACCAGCTTGCCCGGCCGGGGAGGGCGCCCCGGGATCAGGACCTCGATGCGCGCCGCCCCGGCCACTACGTGGTTGTTGGTCAGGATG
>JASBVW010000103.1 GCA_029961005.1 Bacillota bacterium | reverse complement strand
CGGCACGATGATTATCTGGGGGAGGCGTTCCAGGGCCAGTGATGGTTTATTTAGACACTTCGGCTCTTTTGGCGGTGCTCGACGCCGCCGACGAGTACCACCTGCTGGCCAAGGAGGTCTGGACGGCGCTCTTAACCTCCGGGGCCACCCTGGTGGCGAGCAATTACGTTCTGGTGGAGACCTACGCCCTGCTCCAGCGCAGGCTGGGCATGGAGGCGGTGCAGGTCTTCCACGCCGATATCGTTCCCCTGCTCAAAGTGGAGTGGGTGAGTGAAGCGGTCCACTTATGTGGAGCCCATGCCCTGGTGACGGCCAACCGGCGCAGCCTCAGTCTGGTAGACTGCGTGAGTTTTGAGGTTATGCGCCGGCTGGGGATCAAGGAGGTCTTCACCTTTGATCAGGACTTTGCCGAACAAGGGTTCCACTGTCTGACCCGCGCTCCCCTTACAGGGCCTTCTGCAGGAGGATTTTGCGTCCAGGAAGGGTAAAAATAAGAATGATAACCAAAAAAGGAGGGTGAAGAAACCGTGGACCTCAAGGGAAGCCAAACCGAAAAGAACCTCCTGGCGGCCTTTGCCGGCGAGTCCCAGGCCCGCAACCGCTACACCTTCTTTGCCGCGGTGGCGGCGGCCGAGGGGTACCAGCAGATCGCCGGCCTCTTTTTGGAGACCGCCGATAACGAACGGGCCCACGCCGAGCGGCTGCTGAAGTTCTTGGGCGGGATCAAGGACACCCAGGCCAACCTCCAGACGGCCATCGAAGGCGAGCACTACGAGTGGACCACCATGTACAAGGAGTTTGAAGCCACGGCGCGCCAAGAGGGCTTCACCGAGATCGCGAACGCCCTGAAAGAGATCGCGGAGGTGGAGGAGTTTCACGAGCGGCGCTACCGGGCGCTGCTGGAGAACATTCGGCAGGGCCGGGTCTTCCGCCGGGAAGGGAATGTGCGCTGGCACTGCCGCAACTGCGGGTACGTCCACGAGGGCCCCGAGGCCCCGCAGGTCTGCCCGTCCTGCGGCTACGCGCGGAGCTACTTTGAGCTTTTGTGCGAGAATTACTAGTGCAGCCGCAAGGCGTCTAGGGCAGGGTCCTCCCGCCGGAAGGGAGGCCCTGCCCTAGGCTCGGGAAGAGCCAGTGCCCCTTTCACCCAGGAAAGACGTTCACCCGACCGGGATCCGCGCATAGGCTGTATAGTAGCTTCTTGGGTGAGAGGGGGGAAAAGGGGTGTTCAGTTCAGGAGTAATAGGTGCCATCGTGGTGGCGGTGGTGACCTGGGCGGAGCAGCGAGGGGTGGCCAAGGAGATCGCCCCCTTCCTCGGCATTGGGCTGGGTATCCTTCTCAATGTACTCAACGCCCTGATGACCGGGGGCCAGAACCTCTGGACAGCAGCCCTCCACGGCATCGTCATCGCCCTGTCGGCTCTGGGGCTGATCCAGGTGGGGAAGGCCTCCGTAGGCATCGCCCGCTGGCGCTTCAAAAAAGACGAAGAGTGCGCACCGCCGGCGGAGCCACCCGAAAAACCACCTGCACAGCCTCCGGGAGGAGCGCCTGGAGGGGCTCCGCCAGTTGCACCGCCGGAGGAGCGGCCAACCACGCCCCCGCGGGGGGAAGCGCCGGCCGGCCCGCCGCCTGAACCCCCCGGGGAGTAAAGAGCGGCGGTCGAGAAGGGCCTGGAGAGCAGAGACCGGGGGAGAGGGCAGGGTGAGTAGGGGAGGGCTGCAGATTTGAGTCTCCGGCCCTCCCCTCCGATAATTTAAGGAGGGAACCGTCCGATCGGCCAGCAAGGCGAGAAGGACAAGGGGGGAAGCAAACTTGGCGGTGCGGCTGGTGGTGGTGGCAGACGACTTGACGGGGGCGGCGGAGGCGGCGGTGCAATTCCAGCAGGCGGGGTTGCGGAGTTTTATGACTTTGGACAGCGTCCACCCGGCGGTAGCCGGGAGCGAGGGCGGGGTAGTGGTAATCTGCACCGGCACGCGGGGCGATACCCCCTCTGACTCCATCCAGCGCCTGCGAGCGCTGGGTGAATACCTGCGCGGGCAGAGTGTAACCTGGATCTTTAAACTGATCGATGCCACCATGCGGGGGAACGTGGGACAGGAGGTAGAGGCTCTCCTGACCGCGGCCGGCCTCTCGGGGGCGGTGCTCTGCCCGGCTCTGCCTGCCCAGAAGCGGGTGGTGGTGGGCGGTTACCTCCTGGTGGACGGCATACCGGTGCACCGGACGGCGGTGGGGCAGGATCCTACCTCTCCGGTCAAGCAGCCCTCGGTGGTGGAGCTGGTCCGCTCCCAGACCGAGCTGGGGGTGGGCTTTGTGGGGCTGCAGTCTGTCCTGATGGGACCTGCTCACCTGAAGATCCAGCTGGCCGAGGCGCGGCAGGCGGGGGCGGATATCGTGGTGGTGGACGCCTGTTCCCTCAAGGACCTGGAGGCGATCGTGGCGGCGGCCTGTGACCTGCCGGCCGCTCCCATGCTCTGCGGCTCTTCTGCCCTGGCCCAGGCCTATGCGCGCTACCTGATGGAACAGGAGCGCCGGCGGGAGGGGCGCGGACCCGGCCGCCTACTCGTGGCGGTGGTGGGGAGTTTCAACCCGGCGGCCTTTGAGCAGATGGAGGAGCTCCAGCAACAGGCGGGCCTGGCCGTCATCGGCCTGCGGGTGGAGGAGGTGATCCGCGATCAAGGGAGCCGGCAGAACGAGCGGCAGCGGGTGGTGGCGGAGATCTCGCGGGCCATGGCTGAGGGCCGCGACATCCTGCTGCGCACGGCGGAGAGCCCGGAGGCGGCACTGGCGGAAAAGCAGGCGGCCGAGCGCCTGGGGCTATGGGGTGAGAAGTTGAACCGCATCGTCACCGGGACGCTGGCGGAGATCCTGCTCGCCGTGGCGGTGCCCAGCCGCACCGGCGGGTTTATCTTTACAGGCAGCGACATCGCCCGCGGGGTCCTGCAGCTTTTGGGCGCCTCCGGCCTGGACCTGGTAGGAGAGGTGGCTCCCGGGGTGCCGGTCGGGCGCATCCGCGGGGGGCGCTTCCACGGCGTGCCGGTGGTCACCAAGGCGGGAGGATACGGTTCCCGGCAGATCCTTTGGGAGGCGTACCTTTACCTCCAGCGGATGGGGCCGTCCGGTGCCGGCCAGGCCGGTTAAAAACGGGTGGAGATGCCCAGCGAGAGCCCCAGCCGCCAAACCCCGCCCGGGGAAAGGCCCCGAGCCAGGTCCGCCGAGAGCAAAAAGCCCAGGTTGGGCAGTTCGGCGGCAAGGGGGTCGGGCTGCTCGGCCTCGTCCGGGGGGAGAGGCTCCACAGGGGGTTCCGCGGGGCGGTCGGCCTGGATGGTAATAATAGGCTGCTGTTTGGTCTCCGGAGGAAACCCCGGCGCTTCCTCGCCCTGAGGAAGGGGTGGGAAGGTTTGCTTCGGATTGAGGTGCAGGCGGAAGCCCAGCCCGGCCGCTACCTTGGGTTCCCCGCTCCCCTGCCCTTCATACCAGGCATTGCCCAAGTCAAGGAAGGAGAGCACCTCCGCCGCCACGGGGAAGGGGTGGAAGCGCCCCGCCGGCGGCCAGAGCTGAGTCGATTGCTCGACGGTCAGCAGGTACATCCGATCTCCGCGGAGGAAGCCGTCAGGATAGCCCCGCAGGTAATCCCCCACCAGGGGGACTTCCTTTCCTAGCCCCAGGTTGTTCACCGCGCCCGCCAGTTTATCCCAGAAGTGTTCATCCAGGTTGAGCCGGCTGTCCCCCAAAAAGAAGGCCTGCTGGAGAGGATAGCGGCCCGAGATGGCCCCCGCCGAAGCGTAGAGGGTAAAAAACCGGTTGTGCCCCTCCGGGAAGACTTTGATCACCCGCCCCAGGGAGCGCTGATAATCGTAGTCCCCCCCGCCCGGAAAGTCCCGGTGCCAGGAGAGGGCGCTGTAAAAGCCGGGGTAAGAGGCTACCCATTTCAAGGTGGCCCCGTCGGAGCGGCCGGCGACAAACGGAAGGGAACCGCCGTAAACGGCGGGTGCAAAGTCGACGGTGGAGAGGGAGAGTTCCACCAGGTGGTGTTCGCCCCAGCGGTAACGCGCCCAGGCGCTGGCCCCGGTCTCCAGTTCCCAGAGCGGGTAGCTCGGCAGGCCCGACTCCGTCCCCTCGGCGTAGACGCCGGCGAAGGTGACCATCTGCCAATGCTGGGCGGAGAGGCACCAGTTTCCCACGTGGTGGGTGTAGCGGAGCAAGTAGCGGGTTTTTTGGCTTGAGAAGCCGTATTTGGTCATGAGGTCGAAGGCGTTGTTCTTCACTCCCAGGTCTTGGAGCGTGGCCCCCAGGCCCAGGTACCACCCGTCCAGGGGATTGTACCCCCAAAGAGTGGAGCTGCGCGCCTGCACCCTGACCTCGGCCTGTACCAAATCTCGGCCCGCCGCAATACCAATAAATAAAAGCCAGCAGAGCCACCAAGCTGCAAGCCTGGCCGAGCGCCGGGAGGCGCGCCTGGATGCGCGCTGCGGGCAAGGGAATAAAGATGGACGGGGCACGATCGTTCCTCCTTACAGAGAATTTGGGGCCCTTGTGAGAACTACCTTATACGGATTCTAGGCCTTTGCCCTGATCCCTGCCTGGAGATGAAGAACAAGGAAAGCGGGGGGCGGTGTGGAAATGAAGAGGAGAGAGGGGGCAGGTGCGTGGGTTTTTACTCGGTCTTGAGCCGCTATTACGATGAAATCTTCCCGCCCTCCCCTCAGGCCTTGGCCTTTCTCCGGGAGGTGCTGACCGGTCACCGGGTGCGCAAGGTCCTGGATGTGGCCTGCGGCACCGGGCGGTACGCCGTGGAGCTGGCCACCTGGGGGTTAAAGGTCTCCGCCCTGGACTTCGCTTGGGAGATGGCGCAGCAAGTGGAGGAGAAGGCGCGGGCGGCGGCGGTCCAGGTGGAGGTGCGAGTGGGCGACATGCGGCAGGTCCCCCGGTATTTTCCGGGGCCCTTCCACGCCGTCCTCTGCCTGGGCAATTCGCTGGCTCACCTGACCGAGAAAGGGGAGATCGAGACCTTTTTTGAGCGGGTGCACTTCATCCTGCGGCCGGGCGGCCTCTTTATCCTGCAGGTGGTCAACTTCGACCGGATATTGAGCCAGGGCATCCGCACCTTGCCCACCATCGAACGGGAGGGGCTGATCTTTGAGCGCTACTACGACCCCGGCTACCTGCCCGGAACCATTTACTTTCGCACCCGCCTCAGGGTCGACCGCCCGCCGGAGCCGCCGCTGGACTACACTGCCCGCACCCTGCTGCGGCCGGTACGGGCGGCGGAGCTCACGGCCTGGCTGGCGGAGAAGGGCTTTGGGGAGCTGGAGCTCTACGGGGACTTCGACCGCCGGCCTCACGATGAGGAAGCCCCGGCCATAGTGGTGGTGGCGCGGAAGAAACCGGAGGAACCGAAGGGCGCAAAGCAAGAGGCGCCGGTGGTGGACCCGGCCGGGCCGGAGTATAAATGAGAGAAGTGAGCGATAATTCTGGCGAGGTGAGCGAGTTCATGCCCGGGTTATTTGATCCGCTAGAAGTCAAAGGATTGCGGCTGAAGAATCGCATCGTCATGCCCCCCATGGCCAACAACCAGGCCACGGAGGAGGGTTTGGTTACCCCCGCACTGATCGATCATTACGTGCAGCGGGCCGAGGGCGGCGTGGCCCTGGTGATGGTGGAGCACAGCTACGTGGTGCCGGCCGGCCGGTTCAACCGGCGCCAGCTGGCGATCACCAGCGACGCCGCGCTCCCCGGGCTGCGGGAGCCGGGGCGCGGCTTCAAGGGCGACGAAGGGCCGGCGTGCTTTGCGCC
>JASBVW010000102.1 GCA_029961005.1 Bacillota bacterium | reverse complement strand
AAAGGAGGGGTCCGCGTCCTCCATGCAGTGCCGGGCCAGCTCCGCCGGGTCGGAGGTGTTGAGGTAGCGGGCGGGGATGATGGCGTCGGTGTCCACGTTGTCGCCAAACTTCCAGGCCCGCCCCCGCACAAGGGCGCCTCCGCCCCCCCGAGCCGCGGGGGCGGCCACTTCCCTCGCCCGGGCCGCTCCGGCCACCTCTCCCGCTCCACCTGCTGGGACCTCTGCCTTACCTTCTTCTGCCATCTCTGCTCCTCCTCGCTCCCTCCGGGCCGCCCCGCCCGGCCCGAGGCCGCGCTTTTCGATCTTCAGGGAAAGTTTCCCCGCCCGCCCAGCCCGAGGCCGGGCTGCCCGCACTTCGGCGGGAGTTCCCCCGCCCGCCGGCCGGAGGCCGGGTTCCCCGGCCCACCTCACGCCAGCCCTTCCAGTTCGGCCGGGGAGGCCAACCTCCCCAGCACCGCCGAGGCTGCCGCCACCGCCGGGCCGGCCAGGTAGACCTCGCTCTGGGGGTGCCCCATCCTACCCACGAAGTTGCGGTTGGTGGTGGCCACCGCCCGCTCCCCGGGGGCCAGGATCCCCATGTGTCCCCCCAGGCAGGGCCCGCAGGTGGGGGTGCTCACCGCCGCCCCCGCCTCCAAAAAGATCTCCAGGAGCCCCTCTCGCAGAGCCTGCCGCTGGATGGCCGGCGTGCCCGGGATGATGATCAACCGCACCCGGGGGTGCACCCGGCGCCCCCGCAGCACCTCCGCCGCCAGGCGCAGGTCCTCCAGCCGGCCGTTGGTACAGGAGCCGATGACCGCCTGGTCGATGGGCACCTCCCCGGCGGCGCTGATGGGCCGCACGTTGGAGGGCAGGTGCGGGAAGGCCACCTGGGGCTCCAGGTGCGAGACGTCAAACTCGTAGACCCGTTCGTAGACGGCGTCCGGGTCCGAGCGGTAGACCCGGTACGGCCGCCGGGCCCGCCCCGCCAGGTACGCCTCCGTCTTTTCATCCACCGGGAAGAGGCCGCACTTGGCCCCCGCCTCGATGGCCATGTTGGCCATGGTAAAGCGCCCGTCCAGAGAGAGTTCCGCCACGGCCTCGCCCCCGAACTCCATGGCCCGGTAGCGCGCCCCGTCCACCCCGATCTGGCCGATGGTGTAGAGGATCAGGTCCTTGCCCCCCACCCAGCGGGGCAGCCGCCCCCGGTAGAGGAAGAGCAGGGTGGACGGCACCCGGAACCAGGCCTCGCCCGTGGCCATGGCCGCCGCGATGTCGGTGCTCCCCATCCCCGTGGCAAAGGCCCCCAGGGCGCCGTAGGTGCAGGTGTGGGAGTCGGCCCCCACCACCAGGTCCCCCGGCACCACCAGCCCCTCCTCGGGCAGGAGGCAGTGCTCCACCCCCATGCGCCCCACCTCGTAGAAGTGGGGCAGGCCCTGGGCCCGGGCGAACTCCCGCAGGGTCTGGACCTGAATGGCCGACGGAATGTCCTTGTTGGGCGTAAAATGGTCCGGCACCAGGACCACCCGCTCCGGGTCGAAGACCCGCTCCGCCCCCGTGCGCTGGAACTCCTGAATGGCCACCGGCCCCGTGATGTCATTGGCCAGCACCAGGTCCACCCGGGCGGTGATGAGCTCCCCCGGATGCACCTCCGGCCGCCCGGCGTGGGCGGCCAGGATCTTCTCCGCCATAGTCATCCCCATCTTATCGCGCCCCCCGGGATCGCTCGTAGAGCAGCTTGTTCAAGGCATGCAGGTAGGCCCGGGCGCTGGCCTCGATGATGTCGGTGCTGGCCCCCCGCCCGATGAAGACCTGACCGTCATCCTGGATCCGCACCGTCACCTCGCCCACGGCGTCCTTGCCTCCGGTGACGGCCTTCAGCGAGTACTCCGTCAGGCGGGTGTGCACCCCCGTCAGGCGGTCGATGGCCCGGTAGACGGCGTCCACCGGCCCGTCGCCGCAGGCCGCCTCCTCCAACCGCTCCTCCCCCCGCCGCAGGCGCACCGTGGCCGTGGGCACCGTGGTGTTGCCGCTGGCCACGTGGAGGTACTCCAGCTCGTAGGTGGCCGGCACGGAGACCACCTCGCCCTCCACCAGGGCGATCAGGTCCTCGTCCGCCACCTCCGCCTTGCGGTCCGCCAGGGCCAAGAACTTCTCGTAGGTCCGCTGGAACTCCTCCTCCGGCAGGGTGTAACCCAGCTCCTGCAGCCGCTGGCGCAGGGCGTGGCGCCCGGAGAGCTTGCCCAGGACCAGCCGGCTCTTGGGCAGCCCGATGGACTCGGGGGTCATGATCTCGTAGGTGCGTCGGTCCTTCAGCACCCCGTCCTGGTGGATCCCCGACTCGTGGGCGAAGGCGTTGGCCCCCACGATGGCCTTGTTGGGCTGCACGGGCACCCCGGTGAGGCTGGAGACCAGGCGGCTGGTCCGGTAGATCTGCTCGGTGACGATGCCTGTCCGCACCCCGAAGAGGTCGGACCGGGTGCGCAGGGCCATGACCACCTCCTCCAGGGCGGCGTTGCCGGCCCGCTCCCCCAGCCCGTTGATGGTGCATTCAATCTGGTTGGCCCCGGCCTGCACGGCGGCCAGGGAGTTGGCCACCGCCAGCCCCAGGTCGTTGTGGCAGTGCACGCTGAGGGTGACCTCGGCCAGGGCCGGCACCGCCTCCCGCAGATAGGTCAAAAGGCGGGCGAACTCTGCAGGGAGGGTATACCCCACCGTATCCGGGATGTTGATGGTGGTGGCCCCGGCTTCGATGGCGGCCGCCACCACCCGGGCCAGGAACTCCGGCTCGCTGCGGGTGGCGTCCTCCGCTGAAAATTCCACATCAGGAGTGAGGGAGCGGGCGTAGCGCACGGCCTCCACGGCCATGGCCAGGACCTCCTCCGGCGACTTGCGCAGCTTGCGCTCCATGTGCAGGGGGGAGGTGGCGATGAAGGTGTGGATGCGCGGGCGCTCGGCCTCGCGAATGGCCTCCCAGGCCCGGTCGATGTCTCCCTTGACCGCCCGGGCCAGGCCGGCGATGACCGGCCCTCGCACCTGGCGCGCCACCGCCTGCACGGCGGCAAAGTCCCCCGGCGAGGCGATGGGAAAACCGGCCTCGATGACGTCCACGCCCAGCCGCTCCAGTTGCCGCGCAATCTCCACCTTCTCCTCCACGTTGAGGCTCACCCCCGGGGTCTGCTCCCCGTCCCGGAGGGTGGTGTCGAAGATCCTGACTTGCCGCTCTACCTCGCTCACCGCGATCACTCCCCTCGCATAAACCTCTCGTTCGCTCTCTTTCCCCGGCCGCGCCCTCTCTCCGCCTCCGGGCCCCGGCCACCGCCACCGTTCACCGGGACCCGTCCACCGCCACGTGCACCAGCCGGGCCTCTTGGATGCCTTCCACGCGGGCGATGCGCTCCAGAACCTCCGCCGGAATGGCGCTGTCCACCGCCAGCAGCATAATGGCCCGGCCGCCCATCTCCCGCCGGCCCACCTGCATGGCGGCGATGTTGACCCCGGCCTCGCCCAGGATGGTCCCCACCCGGCCGATCATGCCCGGCTTATCCAGGTGCCGGGTGACCAGGAAGTACCCCTCCGGAGAGACGTCCACGTCGTAGCCGTCCACCTGCACCAAGCGCGGCTCGTTCTTGCCGAAGATGGCCCCCCGCACCTGCACCTTCTCCCGGTCGGTGGCCGCCTGGACGGAGATGAGGTTGCGGTAATCCTCGCCGTTGGCCACCTTCGTCTCCGCCACCCGGATGCCCCGCTCCTTGGCCAGCCAGGGGGCATTGACCACGTTCACCTCGTCCCCCAGGACCGGGGTGAGGAGCCCCTTCAAAATGGCGGTGGTCACCGGAGTCACCTCCAGCTCGGTGAGGGCTCCGGCGTAGGCGATCTCCACCTCGTGCAGGCGCCCGCTCACCAGCTGGCTGAGAAAGAGCCCCAGCCGCTCCCCCAGGTCCAGGTAGGGGCGGAGCTTAGCCAGCATCTCCGGCCGCAGGGAGGGCAGGTTGACCGCGTTCTTGAAGGCCTCGCCCCGCAGGGCCTTGAGCAGCTCCTCCGCCACGTCCACCGCCACGTTCTCTTGAGCCTCCACGGTGGAGGCGCCCAAGTGCGGGGTGACCACCACCCGGGGATGGCGGATGAGGGGCGAGGAGGCCGGCGGCGGCTCTTCTTCAAAGACGTCCAGGGCCGCCCCCGCCACCTTCCCGGACTCCAGGGCAGCCAAAAGGGCCGCCTCGTCGATAATCCCGCCCCGGGCCACGTTGACAATCCGGACCCCGTCTTTCATCATGGCCAGCTGGCGCTCCCCGATCAGGTGCCGGGTCTCCGGGGTCATGGGGGTGTGCACGGTGATGAAGTCCGAGCGCCGGAAGAGCTCCTCCAGCTCCACCATCTCCACCCCCATGGCCTCCGCCCGCTCCAGGGAGAGGAAGGGATCGTAGGCCAGGACGTGCATGCGGAAGCCCTGCGCCCGCCGGGCCACCTCGCTGCCGATGCGGCCGAAGCCGATGACGCCCAGGACCTTCCCGGCCAGCTCCACGCCCAAAAAGCGCTTGCGGTCCCACTGGCCGGCCTTGAGGGAGGCGCAGGCGTCGGGGATCTGGCGCGCCAGGGCCAGGAGCATGGCCCAGGTGTGCTCCGCCGCCGAGATGGTGTTGCCCTCCGGCGCGTTGAGGACGATGATGCCGCGGCTGGTGGCCGCCGCCACGTCGATGTTGTCCACGCCCACCCCGGCCCGGCCGATGACCTTCAGGCGCCGGCCGGCGTTAATGAGCTCCGCCGTGACTTTGGTCTGGCTGCGCACGATCAGGGCGTCGTACTCTCCGATGATCGCCGCCAGCTCCTGGGGGCTCAGCCCCGTCCGGACGTCCACCTCCACGTCCCCGGCTTCCCGCAGCTTGGCCAGGCCTTTCTCCGAGATGGGGTCGCTCACCAGCACCTTGTACATGCCTTCCACCCCCTCAGCGGACGGCCGCCAGGAGCTCGCGCTCCGCAGCCCCGACCCCCTGCCCCAGGTTTACGGGATGGCCCAGCTCGGCCAGCCCCAGCTCTAAGGCCGCCACCACCGAGAGCATATCCGGCGGGTCGGCAAAGCCCAGGTGTCCGATGCGAAAGATCTTGCCCTTCAGGGGTCCCTGCCCGCCGGCCAGAACCAGGCCGTACTTCTTCTTGACCAGGCTCCGCAGCTCGTCGCAGGAGACCCCCGCCGGCCCCTTGACCGCCGTGACGGTGGCAGAGGCCACGGCGTCCGCCGCCAGGAGCTCCAGCCCCAGGGCTCGGGCCGCCGCCCGCACCATGCGGGCCATCAGGGCGTGGCGGGCCCAGGCCCGCTCCAGCCCCTCCTCCCGCAGCATGGCCAGGGCCTCGTCCAACCCGAAGAGCAGCGAGACGGCGGGCGTGAAGGGCACCTCGTTCTTCTCCGCCGACTGGCGGTACTTGCGCAGGTCAAAGTAGAAGCGGGGCGACCGGGCCGCCTCGATGACGGGCCAAGCCTTGGGGCTGACGCTGACCAGGGTCATCCCCGGCGGCAGCATCAGGGCCTTTTGGGAACCGGTCACCACCAGGTCGCAGTGCCAGGCGTCGGCCCGGAACTCCATCCCGCCCAGGGAGGAGACGGTGTCCACCACGAAGAGGGCCTCCGTCCCGGCCACCAGGCGCCCGATGGCCGCCACGTCGTTGACCACACCGGTAGAGGTTTCGTTGTGGGTGGCGTAGACGGCCCGGTACTGTTTGGCCGCCAGGCGCCGCTCCACCTCCGCCACCGGCACCGCCTCGCCCCACGGCACGTCGATCCGATCCACCTCCGCGCCGTAGGCTTGGCAGATGCGGGCAAAGCGGTCGCCAAACTCGCCCGTCACCAGGACCAACACC
>JASBVW010000101.1 GCA_029961005.1 Bacillota bacterium | reverse complement strand
ATGTTTAGCTGCGCCTTTGTTGCTAGGTTGCATCCTCTGGATGGCACACTGCGGCGTGCTGGCCTTGAGTAAAGCTGAGATGGCTATTTGGGCCCGTCAGGCCGCCCGCATAGCCAGTGCCGGCGGGGATCCCCAGGCCGAGGTCCGCCAGGGGGTGAGGGAATACCCCTGGTTCAAGGAGAGCACCGTCAGGGTGCAAATCCAGCACTGGGGGTGGGGAGTTACGGCTGAGGTAGGGGGACAGGTGTGCCCTCCAGGAGGGGACGGGAAGGGGAGGCCAGAGCGCTACTGGGTGGCAGCGGTCGCCGATACAGCCAAGGCCCGTTTGTGTTGGTATTGAGCATGGAGAGGGGGTAAAGCGAGTGAAGACGGGCGTACGGGGCAGGGAAGGTCTCAAATGGCAGCTTTGGGGCTTCTGTTTGCTTTTGGTACTTTGGTGGGAAGCAGGGTGGGCTAAAACAGCTTGGGCGGAGAGCGAGTTCCCTGAGGTGCCGCTGTATCCCCAGGCCCAGGTTTTGCAGGACCTGAAGGCAGTAGTCAACCTGGTTCCGCGCCGCGTGACCGTCCTTTTGACCCCAGACGAGACAAAAGCGGTGAAGAGATTTGTACTCAAGGCCATGGAAAGTAAAGGGTGGCGTTACATTCCACTCCCCCTACCTGAGGCACTCCGCTCTTCAGCTCATCTGCTTTCCGAGGAGGTGTTCTTGTACATGGGTTTTCGGAACAAGGATTGCCTCTGCACGATTACGGCCTTCCCTGACGCAGAACGGCGCGGTACCTATATCTATATCGAGGTGCAGCGGCTGGGCGGGGAGAGAAAAAAGGTCTCCCTCCAAGAGGTACGGGCTAAGCTGTCCGGAGCCATCATCTACCCCGGCGTTTCGGAGCTGGTTTTAATTGAAGATGTCACTGCAGAGCCAAACGGCAAACACTATACCGTCCTGTACGAGACGGAAGCGCGGGGCGAGGAAGTTTTGGCTTATTACCGCACCAAGCTGGCAGAACAAAGATGGCAAATGGTGGCCTTGCCGGCTGACCTGGCAGGGTCTGGAGAGGGAGGTGCGCTTTTGTTTATGCGCGGAGAGGAGGAGGTACTGGTCAGCGCTGAGGAGAGGGCGGGTAAAACCTCAGTTCTTCTGCTCTGGCGCGACCTGCGCGTTCGGACCGAACCATCTCCCTGGCTAAATTGAAGTGAGGAGGGAGCGGCTATTATCGTAAATGTGCGCAGTCTCGCGTTGGCCTTTTTCTGTGCTCTTCTAGCGGCCGGTTTAGCCTTTCTCCTGGTCCACCGGGAAGCGAAGAAGTGGCAAAAGGAGACACGGCTAGAACAGGTGGTGGTGGCGGCGACCGACCTACCGGCCGGCCATCTGCTGCAAAAAGGTGACCTGATGGTGCGCTTGATGCCGCCAGAGTTCATTTTGCCAGGAGCTCTCTCTCAAAGCGAGGCGGCTTTGGGCTCCCACTTGGCTTGGCCTGTCCTGGCTCAGGAGCAGATTGTAGAAGCAAAGCTACGCCGGGGCAAAGGAGGGATGTTGGGCGGTGCTCTGCAGCCCGGGTGGAGAGCTATGACCATCGGTGTAGAGGGCGACCCCGCGCTCCGGCCCTTGATCTCCCCGGGCGACCGTATCGACCTCATCGTGGTGAGCCCGGGGGAGGAAAGCGGAGAGAGTAGGGCC
Organism: Bacillota bacterium; assembly: GCA_029961005.1. Taxonomy (GTDB): domain Bacteria; phylum Bacillota; class UBA5301; order JASBVW01; family JASBVW01; genus JASBVW01. The sequence continues at coordinate 4,168 of JASBVW010000101.1, read as the reverse complement.
CTGACCTTTCTGCAGAACGTCCCCATTTTGGCCGTGAACGGGGAGACTGCTGGAGAGTCCCGCTCCAGGGCGAGCAGTGAGATAGGCTTCGACCCGGTACAGCTCAGCTTGACGTTGGGAGTAACGCCGCCACAGGCGCAACTGGTGGCGTTGGCACAGGAGTATGGCCGGATTAGATTTGCACTCCGCTCTGCTCAAGATGAGGAGATGACCTTCCCGCTCAAGCCTACTTCTTGGAAAGAGGTCATTCCACGGGCTGAAACAAAGCCGGCGAGTTTGCCGGCACCAAAAATGAGGATCTTCCGCGGTGTCCGGGTAGAAGCAGTTTCGGTTCAGATGGAAGGGAGGGGCGAGGGGCGATGAAGTGGAGAGGGAGCTCATTATATTTAGCGGCTATCCTTTTGGCCGCGTTAGGCCTCTTTCAGGCGTGCCCCGGTCAGGCAGCTCAAGGGGTTGATCTCCTCCCGCTGCGGGAGGAGCAGGGAGCGCCCCTCGTCTTGCCGGTTAACACGTCTCGCCTTTTGGCTCTGCCCCCTGGCTGCAGCCGAGTAGCGGTAGGGAATCCTGCCATTGCCGATGTAACCCTGGTCGCTGCGGATCGCCTGCTAGTCAATGCCCGGCAGGTGGGGACGACCAACCTTCTCTTTTGGGGAGGCGAGACTAACTCTTCTCTGGAGCTGCAAGTGGTAAACCGGTGGTATGGCAGCCCAGAGGAGGTAGAGGGTGCGCTGGGCGTGCCGGGGGTATCGGTACGGATAGTCCGGGATGCTTTGGTTTTAGAAGGGGTAGTGGCCGGGGCCGGCGAGGTCGAACGAGCGGAAAAGATCGCCCTCCTTTTTGCTCCCCGGGTGGTTAACCTGCTCAAAGTGAAGGAAGAGCAGCCGGAACGAGCGGAAGGGGAGAAAACCCAGATTCGGCTCAAGGTGAAAGTGATCGAGTTACAGCGTTCGGCTCTCCGCGAAATCGGCTTGGAATGGCCAGCCGTGATCCCCAGTACCGAAGGGACGAGTTTGACCGGTTTGCTCGCTAAATTAAAGTGGCTGGAGTCTGCGGGCAAGGCCAAATTCTTGGCTGAGCCCTCTCTGATCGCCGTTGATGGGGGAGAAGCTGTCTTGACTGCCGGCGGGGAGGTTCCGGTGCCGATGGTTTGGGATGGCAACCCTCGCGTGGAATGGAAGGGGTACGGGGTGCAGATCTTCTTCCACCCCAGACTTTGCCCGGACGGGCGGATAGCAATCAGAGTCAAGCCCGAAGTAAGCTCGCTGGATTGGAGCAATGGCACCTCTCTTCAAGGGTCTATCATACCTGCCTTGCGCCGGAGAGCCGCGGAGACCTCGGTCGTCCTGAGAGCTGGCTCCACCATGGTGATCAGCGGCCTCTTCCAGCGGGAAGAAGCTGATAAAAGGCAGCAGGTGCCGCTACTGGGGCGCCTGCCGCTTTTGGGGGAGCTCTTCAGGGTGCACAAGCAGGTGGCGGAAGAGACGGAGTTGCTCATCCTGGTGACGGTCGAATGCGCGGATTCTGCGCTCGACCCAGAAGAAGCCAGAAGGGGGTTAGAAGCGGAAGATGAGCGAGAAAAAAGGAGTCGGAGCGGTGATGACGTTCTTCAGCACCAAGGGGGGAGTGGGGAAGACGACCCTAGCCTGCAACTTGGGAATAGCCCTGGCCAGCAGTCATCGGCGGCTTACGGTGATAGTGGACCTAAATCCCTGTTGGGGTGATGCGGCAGCTCTTTTGGATGTGGAGGCAAAGAACGGCTGGTCCAACTTGGTCGGCAAGCGGGTAGAGAGCCTGACGATTGAGGATCTGCGCCCCTCTCTGATCCCGCATTCTTCCGGCGTGTATCTGCTCCCTCCTCCGGAGGAGGAGGTTTGGCAGGCCCTCACGGCTGCCCAGGTGGCCCAAATTTTGCGGCTGCTCCAGGGTGAGTTTGAATTCGTGCTGGTGGATACACCGTGTTCCTTCGACGAACGGGTATTGCCGGCCTTAGAGAGGGCGGCCAGGGTCTTTCTGGTCCTCCAGCCCGATCTTTCTACCTTGTACAAAGTCAAACGCGCTTTAAGAACCATGGACAAGCTCCACATTCCGCAAGGCAAGGTACAACTGATTCTCAACCGGGCGGGAAGCGCCATGGAACTCGGTAAGACAGAGATACGGGCTTCCCTGGAGCGGGAGATCTTCGGGGTGGTTCCCAGCGACGGTCGAGCGCTTATTGCCTCCATTAATAGAGGGCTCCCTCTCCGTTCCTTTTCTCCTCACTCCCCGGTTCTTTCGGCCGTAGACCGCTTAGCTAAACAGATAGTGGCACAAAAAGAGATTAACCCCGAGTACACCGTTCAGCCGTTGAATCAAATTGAGGTCGTGCAGGAGCAAGAGGGGCTTGCTCTCTATGAGAAGTCGGCCTGGTTGGAGCTGAAAGAAAAGATCTATCAAAAGGCCCTGCAACATCTCGATCTCTCTGAGTTAGTGGCTTCCGGGCAAGGGGAAGGGGCGGATTTGAAGAGGGCAGTAGGAGAGCATTTGGTCCGGGTGCTGGCTGAAATCCCAGAGGTGCAGAAACTGGAGCGGAGAGCACGGGAACGCCTGTTAGAAGAGTTAGGGCAGGACTTGCTTGGGTTGGGGCAATTAGAAGACCTTCTTCGTGACCCGGAAATCACGGAAATAATGGTGAACGGAGCGCATCAGGTCTTTATTGAGAAGAGAGGCCGCTTGGTAAAGGTGGAGCAGGTCTTTTTAAACGAGGCGCAAGTGATGCGGCTAATCGAGCGGATCGTGGCTCCCCTGGGTCGGCGGGTGGACGAAGCCAGTCCGATGGTAGATGCCCGTCTTCCGGATGGCTCGCGCGTCAACGTCATCATTCCTCCCCTAGCCTTGAATGGTCCTCTAATTACCATCCGCAAGTTCTCCGCTCACCCCTTGACCATGGAAGACTTGATGCGCCTCGGGACGCTTTCCCCGGAGATGGCCGATTTCTTACGCCAGAGCGTCATTGAGCGCAGGAACATACTGGTAACGGGGGGCACCGGTGCAGGGAAGACCACCCTGCTGAATACCCTTTCCGCCTTTATCCCGCCCTGGGAGCGGATCATCACGATAGAGGACGCCGCGGAACTCAGGCTGCAGCAGGAACATGTCGTACGCCTGGAAGCGCGCCCCCCTAACATAGAGGGGGAAGGCATGGTGACTATTCGCGATTTGGTGCGCAATGCTTTGCGCATGCGCCCTGATCGGATTATAGTGGGCGAGGTCCGGGGCGGCGAGGCCCTGGATATGCTTCAGGCTATGAATACCGGCCATGATGGTTCACTCGCTACCCTGCATGCCAACTCTCCCTGGGATGCTCTCTCGCGACTGGAGACGATGGTGCTGATGTCAGGCCTGGATCTGCCTGTGCGGGCTATCCGCGACCAGATTGGGGCAGCCATTCACCTTATCGTGCATATGGGCCGGGGAAGTGATGGGCGAAGGAGGGTGCTCAGCATAGCCAAGATTGCCGGTGGGAGTGGGGAGCGCCCCTTGCTCGAAGAGATCTTTTCCTGGCGGGAGGGGGATAGATGGCAGAAGGTGGAGCAGGCCGGCTAATCCGGGAGAAGTTCTTGCGCCGCCTCTACTTCGTACGCTTCAGGCGCCAACTGCCTGACCTGCTGCACTTCCTGGCGGGGGCTGTTAAAGCCGGGCTTAGCCTTCCCCAAGCCTTGGAGTTTGCGGGCCGCGAGTTTCCTCCTCCTGCCTCCCGCGAAGCGCGCCAGCTTGCCCTCCAGCTCCAGGCGGGATGGACGGTAGAGGCGGCCATGGCTCACTTGAGAAAGCGCTGGCCGGGGGAAGAAGTTGACTTACTGGCCGCGGCGGTTACAGTGCAGAGCAAGACCGGAGGTAACCTGGCTCGGTTGCTGGTTAATATCGCCGAGGCGATCCGCGAGCGGCAACGCATCGAGGGATTGCTGAGAACGCTCACGGCCCAGGGGCGCCTGACTGCCGCCGTGGTGTCTCTTTTGCCTTTGGGCTTGGGGTTGGCTGAATGGTATCTCGCGCCGCAATTCATCCAGCCCCTGTGGGCCAGCTTTCAGGGAAGATGCCTTTTAGGAGTGGGGGCGCTCCTCTTTTTGAGCGGCGTCGGCTGGATGTGGAAGAAATGCTCGGCCTCCAGCCCGGTGATGCTCATATCTTC
>JASBVW010000100.1 GCA_029961005.1 Bacillota bacterium | reverse complement strand
TCACTGCTGCGGTGTAGGCCGTGTCTTTGTACTGCATACTTTTCCCTCCTTTGCCTCCGGGTAGTCTCCTAAGTTAATTATAGCAAGGGCGGCCCTCTTCGGGTGCCGTTATCTTTTGGCAGGCAGCTCGCCGCACCGCGCCAGGAGTTCTTCCCAGTCTCGATCCACCTCCGCCTGGAGTTCCGCCAGCAAGTCCTCGTGCTCGCCGGTAAAGAGGTGCTGAAAGCGGGCCTGGCGCTTCAGCCACTCAGCCAGGGGTTTCTTCTCCCGCGGGCGATAGGTCAGCTTCCAGCGCCCGTCCTCCACCTGGTAGAGGGGCCAAAAGCAGGTATCCACGGCGTGCCTGGTTACGTCCACCGTCTCCTCTGGTGGGGTCCCCCAGATGAGGCGGCAGGGGGCCAAGACGTTGAGAAAGGCCGGCCCGTCCGCCTGTAGTGCCTTTTGTACCTTGGTGGTCAGGTCGCTCCAGTGAGCCACGGAAGTCTGGGCCACAAAAGGGATCTTATGAGCCGCCAGAATGGCCGTTAAGTCCTTGCGCCGCTGCGGCTTGCCGGCACTGCCGCGCCCGGAGGGGCTGGTAGTGGTGGCCGCCCCCCGCGGTGTGGCGCTGGAGCGCTGCATGCCGGTGTTGGCGTACCCCTCGTTGTCGTAGCAGATGTAGAGCAGGCGGTGCCCCCGCTCCACAGCCCCGGAGAGGGACTGCAGGCCGATGTCGTAGGTGCCGCCGTCCCCTCCAAAGGCGATAAAATGAAAATCCGCCTTCAGCCTCCCCCGGCGGCGCAGGGCGCGGGCCGCCGCTTCCACGCCGCTGATGGTGGCCGCCACGTTTTCGAAGGCGTTATGGATGAACGAGCACCGCCAGGCGGTCTGAGGAAAGATGGTGGAGGTGACTTCCAGGCACCCCGTGGCCGCCCCCGCCACCACCGGCCGATCGGAGGCCGCCAAAAGTACCATGCGCACGGTGGGGGGGAAACCGCAGCCGGCACAGGCTCGATGCCCCCCTGTAAAGAGTTCCCTCCCCTGAACGGCCAGTTCCTTCAGACCTGCCACGCCATCGCCCTCCTCGCCGCAGCGGGAGCTTGGGTACTCAGGCCGCTGCTTCTCTAGTATGTGCCGTTGGCTGCGCCCCTACCCTACCGCGGGCGGAATTGTCCGGGAGCGGCAGCAGGATTTTCCGCGCAGGGGGAGAAGTACTCCTCCACAACTTCATATCCCCGCGCGTCAAGGGAAACCGGTGCAAATCCGGTACAGCCCCTGCTACGGTGAGCGGCGACCAATCCGCAGATGCCATTGAGGTGCGCAACCTCGAGAAGGCGCGGAGGAGGATGACCCGCCAGTCCGGAGACCTGAGCGCGCGGCAGGCGCATTCACGTCCTCAGAGGGAAGGAAGGTGATGCTTTTTTTGGCCCCGCATCCGCCCTGATCCGCTGACGGACCGGGGCAATTTCATTTTGAGCATATACCTGAAAGGGAGGAAAGAATCCGTGTTCATGACAGCGAGAAAGACGTCCAAAACGGCCGGTTGGCTCTTGCTGGCTGCGCTTCTCCCCCTGCTGGCAGCCTGGCCGCCCCTGCCGGCCTGGGCTGCTGAAAGCGCCGAGGATCAGCAGGTGCCCCAGGAGGAGATCGTGGTGGTGGTCACCGCCACCCGCCTCCCCCAGTCCCCGGAGGAGCTGCCGGTTAAGACCGCGGTCCTCACCCGAAAGGAGCTGGAGAGCCTGCCCGCGCCCACCGTGGCGGGGGCGCTCCAGCGGGTGGCCGAGGTGGACCTGAAGGAACAGGGCACGCCAGGGGGCCTCGCCACCGCCTATGTGAAGGGCCTTTCCAGCGACCGGGTGGTGATCTTGGTGGATGGCCGCCCGGTGAACTCACCCCAGCAGGCGGGAGTGGACCTGAGCACCTTGCCTCTGGGCAACGTGGAGCGGATCGAGGTGGTGGAGGGCCCCTCGTCGGCTCTCTACGGCCCCAACGCCGGCGCGGTCATCAACCTGATCACCCGCCGGCCCCAGGAGGCGCCGGCTTTTGAGCTGCACCGGAGCGTCACCAGCGACGGGGGCAACCGCCTGTTCTGGTCCGCCGGCGGCGCTGCGCCGGCGGCGGGAGGGAGCAGCACCGGTCAGAGGGCGTCTTTCCTCTTGACCGAGGAGCGCATCACCTCCCCCGGCTGGCGGCCCAACAGCGACCTGGCCACGGAGGCCTACACCGGACGGGTGGACTTTGAGCTCGGGCCCGGGCAGGAGCTCTCCCTCTCCGGCCGCTGGTACAAAGGCGAGCAGGGGGTCCCGGGCCCCACCTATTGGCCCAGCCCCCGCGCCCGCCAGCAGGACGAACAGTCGGGAGAGGCCCTGCGCTACCGCCGGCAGCTCCGGCAGGATCTGACCCTGAGCGCCGACCTCTACCACAACGACCTCTTCCTGCGCTACCTGGACCCCGATGCGAATACAGACTCGCGGCACCGGACCCGCACCGACGGGGTGGAGCTCCTCCTCGCTCGAGAGGGAGAGGGCGGCCGGACGACTCTAGGGGCCTCCTGGCGCGGCGACACCGTGGAGAGCACCAACCTCGACCCCTCCCCCTCCCGGGCCGAGAACGGCGCCCTCTTCCTGGAGCAGCAAAAGACGCGGGGCCAGCTTACCTGGTCCTTGGGCGGGAGGTGGGATCACCACTCCGCTTACGGCGACCAAGTCTCTCCCCGCGCCGGCCTGGTCTGGCGAGCCGGCGCCGCCACCACCTGGCGGGTGGCCCTGGGCAAGGTCTTCCGGGCGCCCACCTTCAACGACCTGTACGGCGACTACTCGCCCTTCTACCGCGGGAACCCGGCTCTCCAGCCGGAGATCACCTGGACCGCCGAAGTGGGGGCGCGCCGCCGCTTCTCCGACCGGCTGACGGGTGAATTCTCCCTCTACCGGCACCAGCAGTGGAACCGCATCCAGGCCACCGCGGACTGGTCTACCATGGAGAACGTGGGGGAGGCGGCGGTGACCGGCCTGGACCTGGGTCTGCAGTGGGAGGTGCGGCCGGGATGGTCTGTGGCCCTGGGGACCACCGCCCTGGAAGGGCGGGACCTGACCACCGGCGCCGCGCTCCCGCACCTTTCACCCCTGCAGGCCAAACTGGCCCTGGAACACCGCTCCCCGGGCGGAGCTACCGAGGCGGGGGTGAGCGCGCGCTTCCAGAGTGCCCATCAGGAAACGGACCCCCTGGGCAGCGGGCTCGTAACGGTCCCCGGCTACACCCTGGTGGACGCCTACTGGTCGCGGCGCCTTCCCGCCCCCATCCTGGGCGGCCAGGCCCGCCTGCGCCTGGGGGTGAGCAACCTCTTCGACTGGTCCGCCGAAGACCTGCTGGGTTACCCCTTGCCGGGGCGCACTGTGACCCTGGCCCTCAGCGCGGCCTTTTGAGGAGGTGAAGGGCGATGGGCAGGAGAGGAGCGGAGGCTGCAGCGGCACCCCTGGCCGAAGCAGGCAGGCCACAGCGGCAGAGTGAAGTCGCCCGAAGTGTCCTGGCCCTGGCCCTCTCCTGCCTTCTTCACCTCTTCCTCTTCCTGCTCCCCCCGCCGGGGCAGCTCTCGGGCTGGGGGAAGCAGGGGCGGAGCCCGGGGCAGGAAGCCCTTTCCCTCTTCTTGCTCCCCTCTGGCTCCGCGTCCCCTTTTGAGGCAGCGACACCGGAGGTGAGGGGCGCAGCCGGGCCCGGCACTGCGGCAGAAGCGTCCCCGGTCGCGGCGGAACGGCAGAGTGCGGAGGCCCGGCCGGTGATGCCGAGTGCCGCTGCAGATCTCCCCCCGGCCGTGGAAGAGGCACCCCCGGCCGTGGAAGAGGCATCCCCGGCCGGAGAAGGGCCGCACCCGGCTGGGGAGGCGCCCCGGGTCGGGGACGGGTCCTCCCCCGTGGCAGCGGCGCCTGTTTCAGCGGCGCCCGTGGCAGCGGCGGGAGAAGGGGCCGCGGGCGGCGGGCCGGAAGCCGTCTCGGCCGGAGCAAGCGGCCCCGGCCCAGCCGGCCCGGCCCCCGGTGGGTCACCCGATGGTTCGGGCGCCCGGCCCTGGCACCCCGTACCCCGCACGGCGCCCCTACCCGACTACCCTCCCCAAGCCCGGCGCGAAGGGCAAGAGGGCACGGCCCGGCTGCGGGTGGAGGTCTTACCTTCCGGGAGCGTGGGCCGGATAGAACTGCTGGCGTCCTCCGGCCATCCCGCCCTGGACCGGGCGGCCCTGGAAGCCCTCCGCCGCTGGTCCTTCACCCCCGCCCCGCAGCCCACCCCTGGGCAGCAAAAAAAAGGGGCCGGAGGCACAGATCAGCCTGCGGCCCTTCCCGCTCCGGTTTGGCTAGTGATCGCCGTTCGCTTCGCCCTGCTCAACCCGTGAGTGCGCGGGCCGGCCGCGCCCCTCCTTTAGCCGAAGCGCCCCGTGATGTAAGCCTCCGTGCGCCGGTCCCGCGGCTTGGTGAAGACGGCCTGGGTGGGCCCCACTTCCACCAACTCGCCCAGGTAGAAGAAGGCGGTGTAGTCGGCCACCCGGCCGGCTTGCTGCATATTGTGGGTCACGATGACGATGGTATAGTTCTTTTTGAGCTCCTCCACCAGTTCTTCAATTTTAGCAGTGGAGATGGGGTCCAAGGAGGCCGCCGGTTCGTCCATGAGGAGCACCTGCGGCTCCACCGCCAGGGCCCGGGCGATACAAAGCCTTTGCTGCTGGCCGCCGGAGAGCCCCAGGGCATTGGCGTGCAGCCGGTCCTTCACCTCGTCCCAGAGCGCCGCCATCTTCAGGCTGCGCTCCACCACCTCCTGCAGGTGGCGCCGGTCGCGCCGGCCGTTGAGCCGCAAGCCAGCCGCCACATTGTCGAAGATGGACATGGTGGGGAAGGGATTCGGCTTTTGAAAGACCATGCCCACCGCTCGGCGGACGGAGACGGGATCTACCCCCTCGGCGTAGATGTTCTCCCCGTCTACCAGCACCTCCCCGGCCACGCGCCCGCCCGGCGTCAGTTCGTGCATCCGGTTTAAGCAGCGGATAAAGGTAGACTTGCCGCACCCGGAGGGGCCGATGATGGCGGTGACCGCATTGGCGGGAATGGAGAGGGAGATGTCCTTCAGGACCTGAGTCTGATTGTACCAAGCAGAGAGCGCGCGTACGGTCAAGCTCTGCCCCACAGTCCTCACCTCGCCGCCGTCTTAAACCCGCCCCGGATGAAGAAGCGCGCCACCACATTCATGAGCAAAACCAGGGCCATCAAGACCAAAGCCGCCGCCCAAGCCTGGACGTGCCAGGCCTCAAAGGGAGAAATGGCATAAGAATAGATCTGCACCGTCAGGGACGCCATGGGCTGATCCAAGGCGAAGGACCAGTAGCGGTTGTTGAGAGCCGTGAAGAGCAGGGGCGCCGTCTCCCCCATCACTCTGGCCACCGCCAGCATCACGCCCGTGGTGATGCCACCGGCCGCCGTGCGCAGCACTACGGAGACGATGGTGCGCCAGCGCGGGATCCCCAAGGCCAGCGCAGCCTCCCGCAGGGTATCCGGAACCAAGCGCACCAACTCCTCCGTGGTCCGCATGACGATGGGAATCATGATGATGCTGAGCGAAACCGCTCCCGCTAGAGCGGAAAACCGGCGCATGGGCAGCACCAGCATGGTATAGACGAAAATGCCGACAACGATGGAGGGAACGCCGTTCAAGATGTCGGTGGTGAAACGAATTGCGGCCGCCAGCCTTTTACCGCGCCCGTACTCAGCCAAATAAACGCCGCCCAGGATCCCCACCGGCACGCCAATGAGCGAAGCCAGGAAGACCATCATCAGCGAACCGCCAATGGCGTTAGCCATCCCGCCCCCGGGCTCCCCAACCGCCCGCGGCGTT
>JASBVW010000099.1 GCA_029961005.1 Bacillota bacterium | reverse complement strand
CAGCCGTAATCTCTTCCAGAGATTGCGGTGGCCCTCAGCCCCCCGACCAGCACGCGCCCCAGCCCTTGGTGCCGAAGACCGTGACCGTGACCTCAGCCACTGCAGTCCCTCCTTCCCTTCCTCCGGTTTACCCCGCACTACGCGACTGCTCGTGGAGAGCAGCCGACTTCGCCTTCCTCCGCCGCCGGCGGAGTTTACTCAGGCTCAACCGAAGCTGCGCCCGGGGGCAGGGCTGCAGCCGCCTCCGCCGCTGGTTCCTTTGCCCAAGGCGAAGGAACGGTACAACTGCTCCACCTGGTTGGAGCCGCAGCGGGGACAGGTAGCGTTCTCCTTCTCCTGCCAGGAGGCCATAATGGTGAACTCTTTCCCGCACTGGCGGCACCGCATATCATAGAGGGGCATTTTTACTTCTCACTCCCTACCGACATCATAAACCGCTCCCCTGGGGGTGGGGCTGAGGAAAATATACCACCATTCAAGGCAAAAGTCAAATTCGCGCGTAGCCTGCGTGCCCCAGCGCCCCCCTTTCCGCGGCTCTTGACGCCTCTTGTTAGCTGACGCCCAGCCATTCGTCCAGCTTGGCCCGCAGCACCGCTTTAGGTTGCGCTCCTATGATCTGGTCCACCACCTGGCCGTCTTTAAAGATCAGGAGCGTGGGGATGCTCATAATGCCAAACTGGGCGGCCATGCGGGGGTTTTCGTCCACGTTGAGTTTGCCGATCTTGGCTCTGCCTGCGTACTCCTCCGCCAGTTGCTCAATTACCGGCGCCACCGCCCGGCAGGGCATGCACCAGGCAGCCCAGAAATCCACCAGGGTCACGCCCGGCGCTGCAAGCACCTCCGTTTCAAAATTGGCATCCGTGAGATGAACCGGTCCGCTCATTGTCACTGGCTCCTTTCTTTGATTATTTTTGATCACCGGTCTTCTGCCGGCACTAGCTCCACCGCCTGATGGGGGCAGAACTGCAGGCAGATACCGCACCCCAGGCACTTCTCCGGATCTACCTTCCACGGCCCGCCGTGGAAGAACCCCTCTCCCTCCTCGCGGTTCACGGCGCCCTGCGGGCAGATGCGCCGCACCGGGCAGCCCGGAGAGCGATCACAAAGCTGAGGGTTAATCCTGGCCACGTACACCCGAACCTCACCTCCTCTCCAGCGGCACGCGCTCGATCAGCTCCAAAATGCGAAGAGGTCTCTCGTCGACCAGGCGATAGCAGACCTTCATCCCGTCCCGCCGCGGCTCCACTATGCCCGCCCCGCTTAAAACCGACAGGTGTTGGGAGACGTTGGCCTGCTTTAGAGCCAATAAGATCTCCAGGCTGCTGACGCAGTGCTCACCCTGGCCGAGCAATTCTATAATGCGCAGGCGGGTGGGATGGGCCAACGCTTTCAGATACCTGGCCTTTGCGCGCCACTCTCCCTCTCCAGACAAGGCCCCGACCCCCTCTTGTGACTTAGTTTTGCTCGCGCCGTCCGCCGGGTCTGTGGTGCTCACAGTTTTATTATAATATTCGAATTAGATTATATATCTTGCTGCCATCCCTGTCAAGGGTCGCCAGCACACTTGACAAGCCTCTTTTTTAACCACTATACTGGGATTAGCGGGCCGCACCAGAAGGCGGGGAGAGCAGGAGTTGAAGATTGCAGTCGTCGACGGACAGGGTGGCGGCATCGGATACCAAGTGATCCTTCAGCTCCGGGAGAAACTTCCGGAGGACGTCGAGATCATCGCCCTGGGCACCAATGCCGTGGCAACCCAGAACATGCTCAAGGCCAAAGCCAACCGCGGGGCATCCGGTGAAAACGCCATTGTCCGCACCGTAAATGCGGTGGACGTTATCGTAGGAACTTTGAGTATCGTGGCCGCCCATTCTATGATGGGCGAGCTGACTCCTGCCATGGCCGAGGCTATCGCGGCCAGTCGGGCCATCAAGGTGCTTTTGCCGCACAACCAGAGCCAGATCGAGGTTATTTCGGCGGTTTCGAAACCGCTCCCTCACCTCATCGAAGATCTGGTGGCGCGTTTGCAGGAACTGTTAAAAGAAAGGAAGTCCAGTCAAAGTGTGTGAAGCCAACGCCTACGTGGTCACAGACGACCAGGAAGAGCTGTTGCTGCCGAACGTGGCCTCTGTGGAACGGGAGGGGACGAAACTCCTGTTGGTAGACCTCTTCGGCGAGCAAAAGTTGATCGAAGGCGAGATCGTCCGCCTCGATCTGCTCAACCATAAGATCATCATCAAGCGCCTGGCGTGAGACGTTTTAAACCAACGGACTCGGGAAGAAGCCATGAAGGCTGGCCGGCTTGAAGCCTCGGCGTCGTGGCTTCTTCTTTTTTCAATTCGCCTCGGGGGGGTGAGGAGCGGGCCTGGTGCAAGTCCCTCGAACGGCCCTTAGAAGGGCCTCTCGTGCTCGGTGATCTCGCCTCAGAAAGAGGATCTAGAAGATCCCCTCCGGCAAAGGATTGCCGTACACACAGAGGGGGGAAACAAAGATGCACATTCCTGACGGGTTCTTGGACGCTAAAACGTGGGTTACCTTAAGCGCCGCTTCCGCCGCCGCTGTGGCGTACGCCGCCCGGCAGAGCAGTAAGGAGCTGGAAGAGCGCCAGGTTCCGCTCCTCGGGGTGCTCAGCGCCTTCATCTTTGCCGCCCAAATGCTGAACTTCCCCGTAGTCGCCGGCACCTCCGGACACCTCTTGGGCGGGGCACTGGCCGCCATCCTCTTAGGACCTTGGACGGGAGCCATGGCCATTACGGCGGTCTTGATCATCCAGGCCTTGATCTTTCAAGACGGAGGTATTACCGCCCTGGGGGCCAACGTCTTTAATATGGCCGTCGCAGGCACTATGGTCACTTTCTTCCTTTACCGGGCTTTGCTCCGCCTCACCGGGAAGTGGTACCTGGCCGCTTTCCTGGCTGCCTGGGCTTCGGTGGTTCTGGCCGCCGGCCTGGCCGGCGTAGAGCTGGCCATCTCCGGCACCTCGCCGTGGCACCTGGTCATCCCGGCCATGGTGGGCATCCACGCCCTGATCGGATTGGGCGAGGCCGTGATCACCGCAGCGGTCCTCTCCGCCGTCCGCAGCCTGCGGCCAGATCTGGTGGCCTCGGGCCTGGTGCCGGCGCAAAAGGAGGTGGCGTAGGTGAAGAAAGGACAGATCTGGTGGGGCGCCGCGATTGCCCTGGCGCTGGCCGCCTTGGTCAGCCCCTTCGCCTCTCCCTGGCCGGACGGGCTGGAGAGGGTGGCCGAGCAGTTGGGCTTCCTGCATCGGGGTGAAGTCAGGCTCTTCTCCGCCCCCCTGGCCGATTACCTCATCCCCGGCTTAGCCCAGGAGGCTCTGGGGACGGCCTTGGCGGGGCTGGTGGGGACCCTTTTGGCCTTGGCCTTGGGATGGGGCCTGGGCCGAGCGCTCAAGGCCCGCTCTCGGACTGAAACAGGCTCGCAGCGCTAAACAGAGGCTAAAAACTACACTGGGGGAGAGCAGGGTGCAGCACCAATTCTTCGATCACTTAAGTTCCATTCCCAGCCCTCTGCGGGACCTGGATCCGCGGGTTAAGGTGGTGGCCCTGCTCTCCCTGGTTCTGGTGGTCGTGCTGTGGCCGCGCCTGACCAGCTGGCAAGTGCTGGGCTACCTCGGGCTTCTCCTGGCCCTGGCCCGCTGGGCCCGCCTGCCCCTGCGCCCCCTGGTTGAGCGCTCCCTGGCCGTTGTCCCCTTTCTGGCCCTGGTGGCGGTCGCTCCCCGCGGCCTTCAGCTGGCCGGACCCATCTTTGCTCGGGGGGCGCTCTCCGCTCTGGCAATGGTCATCCTCACCTCGGCCACGCCTTTCCCGGAGCTTCTCTCCGCCCTGGCCCGCCTTGGCCTGCCCCGCCCCCTGGTGCTCATCCTCTCGTTTATGTACCGCTACACCTTCATTCTGGTCGACGAAGCGGAACGGATGTACAGGGCCTGGCAAGGCAGGGCGGTGAGCCGGCAGCGCCGGGTCTTGTGGCAGAGCCTCGGAGGGGTAATAGCCAGCCTCTTCCTCCGCTCCTACGAGCGCGGGGAGCGCGTTTATGCCGCCATGGCCGCCCGGGGCTTCGACGGGGAGATCCGGCTTCTCTCGCCGCCGAAGGGCCTGCGCGGGAGGGACCTGTTCTTCCTGGCTGCTTTCGCCGCCCTTTTGCTGGCCATCACCATCGCCTGGGGAGGGAACTGAACGATGAAACCGGCCTCTTTAACCGTCAAAGACGTCTCCTTCGCTTATCCAGACGGGCAGCACGCCCTCCACTCCGTCTCTTTAACCGTGGCACCGGGGGAAGCCGTGGCCATCCTGGGCCCCAACGGCGCAGGAAAATCCACCCTCCTCCTGCACCTGAACGGGATACTTGCGCCTGCCAAGGGAGAAATTTGGGTGGGGGAGCTGCAGCTAAACAAACACAATCTGAAGGAGATCCGCCGGCTGGTGGGGGTGGTCTTCCAGGATCCGGACGACCAACTTTTTATGCCCACCGTCTTTGAAGACGTGGCCTTCGGCCCGCTTAACCTCGGCTTGGCGGAAGCAGAGATCGCAGAACGGGTGCGCGCGGCTCTGAGTCGGGTGGACTTGGAAGGATACGAGCGCCGCTCAGCCCACCACCTGAGTTTCGGCGAAAAGAAGCGGGTCTGCCTCGCCGCCGTGCTGGCCATGGAGCCCGGGGTCCTGGCCTTGGACGAGCCCACCAGCAACCTGGACCCCCGCGGGCGGCGGCGCCTTTTGGAGCTCCTCTCCGCCATTCCCCTGACGCGGATCATCGCCACCCACGACCTGGATCTGGTCCGGCGGCTCTGTCCCCGCGCCGTCATCCTGGACGGAGGTCGGATCGTGGCCGACGGGCCCAGCGCGGAGCTGCTCCGGGACGAAACTCTGTTGGACAGCCACGGCCTGCTCTGAGGAGATGAAGGGATTAAAGGAGCTTGAGGACCTTTCTCACCACTTCCACGACGACCCGCTGCGGGTCTTCTCCTCGATTTATCAATTCCTTGTAACAGGTTTGCGCGTAATTCTCTATCACCAGGGCGGTAATCTTCTCCAGGGCCGCCCGGACCGCCGCCAGTTGCACCAGGATGCCGGGGCACTCTTTCCCCTCTTCCACCATCCGCTCAATGCCGCTGAGATGACCCCTCACGTTGCGCAGCCGGGCTGCCACTTCCTGCCTGATCTCCCAGGGGTCCCTCATTACCTCGCGTTCTTCTTCGCCCACAGCCTTTAGACTCCTCTCTCTGGATTATCCCTGCCCGTGGCGCCCAATCAGGCCGTGGGGCAGGAAGCACTCTCCTCTGTCTCATCTGCCTCGCGGAGGCCCGCCAGTTCTCCCCCGCGCGGGAAGAAGATCGGCAGTTCTACGTAAACGGTGGTTCCCTCTTTGACCCGGCTCTCCAGCCACAGGCGCCCGCCGTGGCCTTCCACGATGATCTGCCGGGTGACGGCCAGCCCCAGGCCCGTTCCATACTCTTTGGTGGTAAAGAAAGGGGCCATGACCTTGGGCAGCAGCTCCGGCGGGATGCCGCTGCCCGTGTCCTTGATCGTCACCCGGACGCACCCCGCCGCCGGGAGAAGCGCAATGGAGATCTCCACTCGACCGCCGGAAGGCATGGCTTCGATGGCGTTAGTCATCAGGTTGAGAAAAGCCTGTTTTATCAGCGAAGGTTCGTACAGCACGGGGGGCAAATGGGGTGCAAAGTCGGTCTTGATGGTAATGCCTTGTTTCTTGGCTATTCCCTCGACCAGAGTGATCACCCCTTGCATCGTCTCCCTCAGGTCATTGGGCTTGAAATTGTGCCGCTCCGGGCGCGAGAAGTTGACCAGCTCGCTCAAAAGCTGAGTGAGACGGTCGATCTCCCCGATGATCTGCTTAAAACAGCGGTC
>JASBVW010000098.1 GCA_029961005.1 Bacillota bacterium | reverse complement strand
GGCCGGCGCGACCGACACGATGTCGCGGCTTACGTCAGCGGCCTGCTGATCGGCCCGCTGGTGGCCATCGTGCTCAAGGGAGTGTTGCTCTCTCTGGGTTGGCCTGAGGCGGCGCCGAGAGAGGTGACCAAGCGGTGAAGAGGATCGCCGTTCTGGGCTCTACAGGCTCCATCGGCCGCCAGACGCTGGAGGTAGTGGCGGCCCACCCGGAGCGGTTGCAGGTGGTGGCTTTGGCTGCGCGGAGGAACGTCCGGCTGCTGGAGGAGCAAGTCCGCACCTTCCGCCCCTCCAGGGTGGCGCTGCAGGATAAAGCCGCCGCGGCGGAGCTCCGGACTCGCCTCTCCGATCTGGAGGTGCAGGTGCTGGCGGGAGAAGAAGGGTTGGAAGAGGTGGCGCGGGGCCCGGCAGACCAAGTGGTCAGCGCCTTGGTGGGCGCAGCCGGACTGGCCCCCACGCTGGCGGCTCTCCGGGCCGGCATTTCAGTGGCCCTGGCCAACAAAGAGAGTTTGGTGATGGCCGGCGGGTTGATCAAAAGGGAAGCGGAGCGCTCGGGAGCCGGAATCATCCCGGTGGACAGCGAGCACAGCGCCATCTGGCAGTCTCTCCGCGGCGAGCCGCGGGAGCACGTCCGCAAGCTGATCCTGACTGCCTCGGGAGGACCTTTCCTGCGCACCCCTCCGGAGGCCATGGCCAGGGTCAGGCCGCAGGAGGCCCTCCGACACCCGCGGTGGGAGATGGGGGCCAAGATTACAGTGGATTCTGCCACCCTAATGAACAAGGGTCTGGAGGTAATTGAAGCGCACTGGCTCTTTGATCAGCCTTTTGAGCGCATTGAGGTGCTGATCCACCCGGAGAGCATCGTCCATTCCCTGGTGGAGATGATTGACGGCTCGGTGCTGGCGCAACTGGGGAGGCCGGATATGCGCCTGCCCATCCAGTATGCCCTCAGCTATCCGGAGCGCTGGGAGGGCCGGGTACAGCCGCGGCTGGATCTGGCAGCGGTAGGGGCCCTCCACTTCGAGGTTCCCGATGCAGAGCGCTTCCCCTGCCTGCGCCTGGCGTACCAGGCCGGGCGCCTGGGCGGAACGGCTCCGGCGGTACTCAATGCTGCCAATGAAGTGGCGGTGCACGCTTTTTTGGAGGAGCGCATCCCCTTTCTTGCCATCCCGCGGGTGGTGGAGCACTGCCTGGAACGGCACGAGGTGGAGGCTGCTCCGGAGCTGGAGGGCATCCTGGGTGCGGACGAATGGGCCCGCCGGGAAGCCAGAAGGATGGTGGAGAGATGGCGCTAACCGTGGGAGCTTTTGTCTTTGTCCTGGGGCTTCTGGTGGTGGCCCACGAATTAGGACACTTTTTAGTGGCCAAGCTGGCTGGCATCGGAGTGGAAGAGTTTGCGCTGGGCATGGGCCCCCGCCTTTGGAGCTTTCGGCTGGGGGAGACCCTTTATTCACTGCGCGCCCTCCCCCTAGGCGGCTTTTGCCGCCTCAAGGGGGAAAATCCTTACGAAGGCCGCCGCAGCCCTTCGGGAAGCGGGGCGGATTTCTATTCCGCCTCCGTGGGCGTGCGCACGGCTGTGGTGGCGGCGGGGCCGCTCATGAATTTTCTTTTGGCTGTTCTGCTCTTTACCACCTTTTTTCTGCTCTTCGGCCTGACTTCCCAGGTCTCGCCGGAGACGGTGATCGGCGAAGTCGTGCCGGGAGGGCCGGCGGCGGAGGCCGGGCTTTTGCCGGGAGACCGGGTCCTGGCGGTCAATGGGCAAGCCGTCCACACATGGGAGGAGTTGGCTCGGCAGATTAACGCCCATCCGGGGGAGGAGATCGTCCTCTCCCTCTTGCGCTCCGGTCGGCGCCTGGAGGTGAGGGTGGTGCCGCGCCCCGAGCGCCCCGGGGGGCCCGGGTTCATCGGGATCGCCCCTCAGGTGACCTCCACCGTGCGGGTCAAGCCGCTGGAGGCGTTCTGGATCGCCCTGGCGCACACGGGGCACCTGATCGGCAGCCTCTTCTGGGGAATGATTCAGCTCTTGACCGGCCAAATTCAGGGCCCACTGACGGGGCCGATAGGCATCGCCCGCATGGCTGGCAAGGCAGCGCGTTTCGGCTTGGATAGTCTTTTGAACCTCACGGCCATCATCAGCATCCAGTTAGGGATTCTGAACCTCTTTCCCCTGCCGGCTTTGGACGGGGGGAGGTTGGTCTTTTTGGGTTTGGAAGCGGCGCGCGGGCGGCCCATTAATCCGGAGAAGGAGGGCTTTATCCACTTCATCGGCTTTGCTCTTCTGATGCTGTTTCTGCTGGCGATTACGTTTCAAGACCTCAGGCGCCTGAATCTCTTTTAGGAGGCAGGGGCGATGTTCCGCCGGGAGGAGACGAAGCAGGTTAAGGTTGGCCCGGTGACCATTGGCGGCGGGGCTCCTATCAGCGTGCAGTCCATGACCAATACCGAGACGCGGGACGTGGGGGCTACGGTGGCGCAGATTCGCCGCCTGGCGGCGGCGGGGTGCGAACTGGTGCGAGTGGCGGTGCCG
This sequence comes from Bacillota bacterium, assembly GCA_029961005.1. GTDB lineage: Bacteria > Bacillota > UBA5301 > JASBVW01 > JASBVW01 > JASBVW01. The sequence goes on along the minus strand of JASBVW010000098.1, from coordinate 3,371 downwards.
GACCAGGAGGCGGCAGAAGCCCTGGGCCGGATCGTGGCCCTCTCTCCCCTTCCAGTGGTGGCGGATATTCATTTCGATTACCGGCTGGCGCTGCGGGCCATCGAGCAGGGGGTGGCCAAGGTCAGGATCAACCCGGGCAACATTGGGAGCCGGGAGAAGGTGAGGGAGGTGGTGCGGGCGGCCTCTGCAGCGGGAATTCCTCTCCGCATCGGGGTGAATGCCGGCTCCCTGGCCAAGCGCTTAAAGGAAGCGCACGGGGGGGCCACCCCGGAAGCCATGGTGGCCAGCGCGGCGGAGCAGATCGAGCTCTTGGAGGAGCTGGGCTTTTCCGACATTGTGGTCTCGCTCAAGGCCTCGGACGTACCTCGCACCGTGGAGGCATACCGCCTCTTTGCGGAGCGATTTGCTTACCCCCTGCACCTGGGCATTACCGAAGCGGGTCTGCCCCCGGAGGGGCTGGTTCGCTCAGCGGTGGGACTGGGCATCCTGCTGGCGGAGGGGTTGGGCGATACGGTGCGCGTCTCCCTGACGGGTGATCCCGTGGCGGAGGTGCGGGCGGCTTACGCCATTCTGGGCGCGTTGCACCTGCGCCGGCGGGGTCCGGAGGTGATCGCCTGCCCCACCTGCGGCCGCTGCCAGGTGGACCTGACGGCCCTGGCGGAGGAGGTCTCCCGGCGCGTGGCTTCGTTCCCCGAACCGGTGCGCATTGCCGTCATGGGGTGCGCCGTGAACGGCCCGGGGGAAGCAGCGGAAGCCGATCTGGGAGTGGCGGGGGGAAAGAAGGAAGGGCTGATCTTCCGCGGAGGCAAGCCGGTGCGCAAGGTGCCCCAAGAAGCTCTGGTGGAGGCGCTCATGGAGGAACTGGAACTGTGGAGGCAGGAGAAGAAGGCTCAGGAGAGGCAAGGAGAGGTGAGTGAGTGATGCGGATGTCTCAAGCTTTAATCCCCACTTTGAGGGAAGCCCCGGCAGAGGCCGAGGTGGCGAGCCATCAGCTCATGTTGCGGGCCGGGCTGATTCGCAAGGAGGCGGCCGGCATTTACACCCTGCTCCCCCTGGGGCTGCGGGTCATCCGCAAGATCGAAACCATCGTGCGCGAGGAGATGGACCGCCAGGGAGCACAGGAACTTTTGCTTCCTATCATTCAGCCGGCCGAGCTGTGGCGTCAGACGGGGCGCTGGGAGGTTTACGGGGAGGAGATGTTTCGCCTCAAGGACCGCCACGGCCGGGAATTTTGCCTGGGGCCCACCCACGAGGAGATCATCACGGCTCTGGTCAAGAATGAGGTCCGCTCTTACCGCCAGTTGCCGCTGCTCTTGTACCAGATCCAGAATAAATACCGGGATGAGATCCGGCCCCGCTTTGGCTTGATGCGCGGCCGGGAGTTCATCATGAAGGACCTGTACTCCTTCGACCGGGACGAGGAGGGGCTGCGGCAGAGCTACGCCAAGATGTACGAGGCCTACACCCGGGTCTTCACCCGGTGCGGCCTGACCTTCCGGGCTGTGGAGGCCGATCCCGGCCAGATTGGAGGGACGACCACCCACGAATTTATGGTCCTGGCCCCGGCGGGGGAGGCGGGGGTGGTCTTCTGCGAGCGCTGTCCGTACGCTGCCAATGTGGAAACCGCAGAGTGCCTGCCGCCTGAGCCCGAGGCAGGGCCGCCGCCCGGGCCGCCGGAGCGGCGGGAGACCCCCGGGCGCAAGACCGTGGAGGAGGTGGCTGCCTTTTTGCAGGTTCCCCCCGCCCGCCTGATCAAGACCTTACTCTACGAAACGGAGCAGGGGCCGGTGGCGGCTTTAGTGCGCGGAGACCACCAATTGAACGAGCTGAAACTGGCTCGCACCCTGCGGGTGGGCTGGGTCAAGCTGGCGGGGGAGGAGACGGTCCAGAGGATCAGCGGAGCCCCCCCGGGCTTTGCCGGGCCGGTAGGGCTGAAGGGCGTGCGCGTGGTGGCGGACAGGGCTGTCCTGGCCTTGGCCTGGGGTGTAACGGGAGCCAATGCGGAGGATGCCCACCTGGTGCATGTCGTGCCCCGCAGGGACTTCCAGCCCGACTGGGAGGCGGATCTGCGCCTGGCGCAGGCGGGCGATCTCTGTCCCCGGTGCCGGCAGGGGCGGCTCCAAGAGAGCCGAGGGATTGAAGTGGGGCAGATCTTCCAGCTAGGGACCAAGTACAGCGAGGCCCTGGGGGCCACCTACACCCTGGAGGACGGCACTGAACGCCCCATCGTCATGGGCTGCTACGGCATCGGCATTGGCCGGACCATGGCGGCGGCCATCGAACAGCACCACGACGAGAACGGGATCATCTGGCCCCTCTCCATTGCTCCTTTCGCTGTGTGCATAGTCACGGTCAACCAGCGAGAGGCGGAGCAAGCGAAAGTAGCAGAAGAGCTGTACCGGCGGCTCTGGGAGATGGGCATAGAAACCATCTGGGATGACCGGGACGAGCGGGCGGGGGTCAAGTTCAAGGACGCCGATTTATTAGGTTTCCCACTCCGGGTAACCGTGGGGCCCCGGGCCCTGGCGCAGGGGGAGATAGAGGTGAAATTCCGGGCTACCGGCGAGGTGAGGACCTTCCCCCGCCAGCAGGCTGCGGAGGGCATAGCGGAGCTTTTGCGCTCCTGGGGAGGAGAACCTGGTGTCAGTGGCGGTAGTGATACCGGCCTATAACGAGGAGAAGACCATCGCTTCGGTCTTGGAGGCGGTGCAGCGGACCCCTGAGGTGGCTGAGCTGATCGTGGTGGACGACGGGTCGGAAGACCGGACGGCACAGGTGGCGGAAGGGCTGGGGGCGCGAGTGGTGCGGTTGGGCGCTAATCGGGGGAAAGGGGCCGCCATGCGGGTCGGAGCTGAAGTTGCGCGGGAGCCGGTCGTGGTCTTCCTGGACGCCGACCTGGTGGGGCTGAGGCCGGTCCACATCCGAGCTCTGGCTGCTCCGCTCCTGGAAGGGAGGGCCGAGATGGCGGTGGGGGTCTTTGCCGAAGGTCGGATGGCTACGGATCTGGCCCAGCGGATGGTTCCCCACCTCTCCGGACAACGCGCCATGCGCAGGGAGGACGTCCTGCAAGTCTCCGGCCTGGAGCGGGCGCGTTACGGGGCGGAGGTGGCCTTCTCCCGCTATGCGCGGTGGGCCCGCCTCCGGGTGGAGTTGGTCCCCTTGCCGGGCTTGAGCCAAGTGATGAAGGAAGAGAAGCGCGGTTTCTGCCTGGGGCTGGCGGCCCGCCTGCTCATGTATTGGGAGATCCTGCGGCGCGTGGTCTCCAAAGGCTGAGAGGGGTGTCAAGGGACAGTGAAAATGTCACCCCCTAAATGATTTTTTGGGGACAGTGAAAATGTCACCCTCCATGGTTTATCAGGTGCCATAAACGT
>JASBVW010000097.1 GCA_029961005.1 Bacillota bacterium | reverse complement strand
GGCCTCCGTCAGATCCTCGTTCAGCCGCAACGCCCGGGCGGCGGTCCGGGCGATCTGCGCCACCTCCAGCGTGTGGGTGAGCCGGGTCCGGTAGTGGTCCCCTTCCGGAGAGATAAACACCTGGGTCTTGTGTTTGAGCCGCCGGAAGGCCTTACAATGGATAATCCGGTCCCGGTCCCGCTGGAAGGAGGTGCGGACCTCGCACTCCCGTTCGGCATGGAGGCGCCCCCGGGTTTCGGCCGCCAGCGCGGCTCCCGGCCGCAGCCGGCGTCTCTCCTCCTCCTCCTGGGCCAGACGGATCGTCCCGAAGTCCATCGCGACCCGCCCCCTCTCCGGCTCAAAACTTGCCCAAGAGCATCAAAACGCCGATGGCGATGAACGCCACGGCGGCCACCGTGTGAATGTAGACGGCGGGCACCAGCTTGGTCAAGGCCCCTCCAGCCAGCACGCCCAGGGCCGACGTGGCCACGAGCGCCGTTGCGGCACCGCCGAAGACCGGCCAGAGAGAGCGGTGCTCCGCCGCCAGGCTCATGGTTGCCAACTGCGTCTTGTCCCCCAGTTCCGCCAGGAAGACCAGCCAGAAGGTGGTCCAGAAGGTCTTCAGCATCGGCGCCCTCCTTTGTTCGCTTGGCCTTTGCGCAAAAAGGGGGTTCCGGCCGCCGCCGGAACCCCCCCAAGCGCCCGGCGTCTACGCCTTCTTCGCCTTCAATTCGGCGTGGGCCGTGGCCATCCTGGCCACCGGCACCCGGTACGGCGAACAGGAGACGTAGTCCAGCCCGACCTGGTGGAAGAAGAAGATCGAGGCCGGATCACCGCCGTGTTCGCCACAGACCCCGCACTTCAAGTTGGGACGGGCGGTCCGTCCCCGCTCCACGCCCATTTGAACCAGCTGCCCCACCCCTTCCTGATCGATCGACTGGAAGGGATCCTTCTCCAAGATGCCCTGGTCGATGTAGACCGGCAGGAATTTCCCGGCGTCATCCCGCGAGTAGCCGAAGGTCATCTGGGTCAGGTCGTTGGTGCCGAAAGAGAAGAACTCCGCGTCTTCCGCGATTTGATCCGCCACCAGGGCCGCCCGCGGTACCTCGATCATGGTGCCGATCTTGTACTCCACCTTTACCCCGCTGCGGGCCAGCACCGCCTCGGCCACTGACCTGATCTGCTCGTACAAGAGCCTCATCTCGCGCTTGGTACCCACCAAGGGCACCATGATCTCCGGGTGGACCGAGACGCCTTCCCGCGCCAGCTCCGTGGCCGCCTCCATAATGGCCTGGACCTGCATCTCGTAGATCTCCGGATAAGTGATCCCCAGGCGACAACCCCGATGCCCCAGCATGGGATTGAACTCTTTCAGCGCCTCCACCTTCCGCCGGATCTCCTCTTCGCTCACGCCCAGCTCCTTGGCCAGAGCGGCTACCGCCGCCTCTTCCTGAGGCAAGAACTCGTGGAGGGGAGGATCCAGGAGGCGGATGGTCACGGGCAGCCCCTCCATCACCCGGAAGATCTCCTTGAAGTCGCCCTTCTGCATGGGCATGATCTTAGCCAGAGCGCGCTGCCGGCTCTCCCGGTCGTGGGCCAGGATCATCTCCCGCACCGCTTTAATGCGATCCTCGGCGAAGAACATGTGCTCCGTGCGGCAGAGGCCGATCCCCTGGGCTCCAAATTCCCTGGCCACCTGGGCATCCCGGGGGGTATCGGCGTTGGTCAAGACCTTCAAGGCCCGCACCTCGTCTGCCCACTTCATCAAGGTGGCAAAGTCTCCGCCCAAGGACGGGTTGACCAGCTTGACCTGGCCCAGGATGACCTCGCCCGTGGAGCCGTTGATGGTGATCCAGTCTCCCTCTTTGACCACCAGGTCCTTGACCAGGAACCGCTTCTTCTCCTCTTCCACTTTGATCTCGCCAGCCCCCACCACGCAGCACTTGCCCATGCCCCGGGCCACCACGGCGGCGTGGGAGGTCATGCCACCCCGGGAAGTCAAGATCCCCTGGGCGGCGTCCATGCCCCCGATGTCCTCCGGGGAGGTCTCGGCCCGGACCAGGATCACCTTCTTGCCCTGAGCCGCCCAGGCCTCGGCATCCTCCGCTGTCAGAACCACCTGCCCCACCGCCGCCCCCGGCGAGGCCGGCAGACCCTTGGCGATCACCTGAACCTTGGCCTCCGGATCAATGGTGGGGTGCAGCAGCTGATCCAGCTGCTCCGGCGAGACCCGCAAGAGGGCGGTCTCCCGGTCGATGAGCCCTTCCCGCACCATGTCCACTGCAATCTTGACGGCCGCCATGGCCGTCCGCTTGCCGGAGCGGGTCTGCAGCATATAGAGCTTGCCCTTTTGGACCGTAAACTCGATATCCTGCATGTCCCGGTAGTGTTCCTCCAGCTTCCGGTAGATCTCCTCCAGCTGGCGATAGACGTCCGGCATGGCCTGAGCCAGCTCAGAGATGGGCCTAGGGGTGCGAATACCGGCCACCACATCCTCGCCCTGCGCATTGACCAGGAATTCGCCGAAGAACTCTTTCTCGCCGGTGCCGGGGTTCCTGGTGAAGGCCACCCCCGTTCCCGAGTCCTCCCCCATATTCCCGAAGACCATGGCCTGGACGTTCACTGCCGTGCCCCAGTCGTGGGGAATGTTGTTCAGCTTGCGGTAGGTAATGGCGCGGGGGTTGTTCCAGGAGTTGAAGACAGCGTTAATGGCCCCTTTTAACTGCTCCCAGGGGTCTTCGGGGAAGACCAGCCCCTTCTCCTGGACCTTGGCCTTGTACTGCCGTACCAAATCCTTCCAGTCGTCCGCGCTCAACTCCGTGTCCAGGTGCACTCCGCGCTCTTCCTTTTTCTTTTCGAGCAGGGACTCAAACTCGGCGTGGGGGATCCCAAGCACCACGTTGCTGTACATCTGGACAAAGCGCCGGTAGCTGTCGTAGGCAAAGCGCGGATTCTGTGAGAGTTCGATCAGCCCTTGAACCGTCTGGTCGTTGAGGCCCAGGTTGAGGATGGTGTCCATCATGCCGGGCATCGAAACCCGCGCCCCGGAACGGACAGAGACCAGGAGGGGGCGGTGGGGGTCGCCGAACTTGAGCCCCATCACTTCCTCCAGCCGGGCCATATTTCGGCGGACCTCTTCTTCCAGGCCCTCCGGCCAGCGCTCTTGATTCTGATAATAAGCCGTACAAACCTCAGTGGTAATGGTAAAGCCTGGGGGTACGGGGATGCCGAGGTTGGTCATCTCGGCCAGGCCGGCTCCTTTACCGCCCAAAAGCTCGCGCATCTTTCCTGTGCCTTCGGCTTTCCCGTTCCCAAAAAAGTAAACGAGCTTCTTGGTGACTACGGTGGACGACATCAGCCCCTGTTCCTCCTTACTCCTTATGCAAATGCTCCCTTTTCCCCGGAGATCGTCCCAGGCGGGACATTTTCAGTTTATTCGCGATAGGAGTGGTTTTTCCTGCAAAACCTTCCAACGCTAAAGTAAAAGGCCACCCGCTCTCTTAGGCCGGGTGGCCTTGCGCTAACCTTCAAGAAGGCGGGCCATCCAAGCGCTCGATTTCAATGGTACAGTTGGTGGCGATGGCGGCCAATGCGCCGAAGATGGCCAAGTAAGGGGCCAAAACCGCTCCCACCACGCCGGCCGTCACGGGAAGATCCAGCAAGACGCCTTCCCGCGTCCTGACCCTGATGTGGCGCACGTTGCCCTCCCGGATGAGAGCCTTGATCCGCTCCAGTACCTCGGCCCCCCGGGCCTGGATCCATTCCACGTGGGACCTGCCCCTTTGCTCCAACTTGATCAGGGCCTGGACCACGTCTCCACCCGCCTCGTCCAACACCGCCTTGGCCTCGGCATAGCTTACGCCGGCCCGTTCCCGCAAAATGTCGATCTTCTCCAACTCCGAAAGGCCATTTCCCACGGCACTACCCCCTTACCAGGTCGAGAAAGCCAGCTGATTTCAGTTCCCGCTCCGCCCGGTAAACGATATATTCCTTGAGCAGCTCCCGCATCTCCGTGCGGGCACCCGGGGAGAGCCGGAGCACCCCGGCTCGGGCCAAAGGGGCCCCGGCCAGTTGACGCAGGCCGCCCAGCGTCTCCCCGCTCAGGGGCCGGGCTGTCTCATCCTGACTGGCACAGCGCGCACACAGCACGCCCCCCGTGCGGATCCCGAAGTACCACTCCCCTTCCTCCGCCGTCTTGCAGCTCAGGCACTGCCACAACTGGGGGGCATAACCTAGTATGTTCAACAGCCGCAGCTCGAATACGCTCACGCCGTTGAGGAGGAGGTTGGTTTCTGGCGGCGAAGCAGCCAAAAAGCCCCACCCTTCCAGCAAAAGCGAAAAAATGGCCCCCGATGGCTCTCGCTCCGGAGTGAGCCCATCCACCAGCTCGGCCAGGTAAGAGGCGCAAGCCATGCGCAGAAGGTCCTCCCGCAGTTCCCGAAAAGACCGTACCAATTCGCCCTGGCTGAGGGAGTCCAGCGTTCTCCCCCGCCAGAGCAGGTAGCGGCCGTGGGAAAAGGGCTGGATGCATCCCAAAAGCCGGCTGCGCAGGCGGCGGCCCCCGCGGGCCACCGCCTCCACTTTACCTTCCTCCGCCGTATAGAGGGTGACCACCAGGTCGGCTTCACCCAATGGCCTGGTGCGCAGCACCACCCCCTCTGCCCTGTAGCCGCTCACGGTCACCTCACCGCCTGGCAAAAAGATTGAGCAGCAGGGTCAAAAGAAGGCTGAGGACCAAGCCAGTGGCCAGAGGGAAATAAAAAACGAAGTTGCCCTTTTTGACGTAGATGTCGCCGGGCAACCGACCCAGGCCGGGGACGTGCCCCAAGGCCAGGAGGAGCAAGCCCACCCCGGCCAGGAACAAACCCAGCACCAAGAGAAACTTCCCCAGGCTGGTCAATCCTTCCATCTGCAATCACCTCGCTCTTGCCACATCCGGACGCGAGCGCGCATACCGCTCCTTCTCGCTGTAGATACACCCGCAATAGGGCTGGCGATAGATGCCCAGTTCCCTGGCCCGTTGCTGGCCCTGGCGGTAGCCAGGGCGAAAGTCCCGGTAGAGGAAGGGCACTCCTACTCGCCCCGCCACCTCCTCTGCCACTTGGCGAATGAGGTCGTGTTTTTGCCACGGGCTGACCAGCAGGGTGGTGGTAAAGGCCGCAAAACCTCCCTCCGCGGCTTCGCGGGCCGCCTTCTCCAGGCGCAACTCGTAGCAGTGCCGGCAGCGCTCGGAGGGGAACTGGGCAACGCGGGCCAAGAACTTCTCCAGCTCGTATTCCCACCGGTGGCGCACCGCCAATCCCTCCGCCTCCGCCACTTGGTGCAGCGCCTCCCAGCGCCGGAGGTATTCCCGGTACGGGTGAATGTTGGGGTTGTAGAAGAAGCCCTCCAGCTCCATCCCCTCTTCCCGCAGGGCCTGAAGGGGGTAGAGGCTGCACGGCCCGCAACAAATGTGGAGCAAGATCTTCATTTATTTATCCCTCCCCTGCAAACAGGCGCCCCTGCAGCGGGTCGCCTTTAGGCAGGGGGAGGCCCAGGTATGAAAAGGCCTTGGCGGTCGCCACCCGCCCTCTGGGAGTGCGCTGGAGGAAGCCCCGCTGGAGCAGAAACGGCTCGTACACGTCCTCAATGGTCTCCACCTCTTCGCTGATGGCGGCCGCCAACGTCTCCACTCCCACCGGTCCGCCGCCGAAGCGCTCCGCAATGGTGAACAAGAGTTGGCGATCGATGCGGTCGAGCCCTTCCTCGTCCACCTCCAGGCGCCGCAGGCCGTCGTCGGCCACCTCCCGGGTGATGACCCCCTGGGCCTTGATCTGGGCAAAATCCCGCACCCGCCGCAAGAGACGGTTGGCCACCCGCGGAGTCCCGCGCGAGCGGCGGGCGATCTCTTCCGCCCCCGCCCGCTCCACCGGGATGCCCAGAATGCGGGCCG
>JASBVW010000096.1 GCA_029961005.1 Bacillota bacterium | reverse complement strand
TGCAGGAAAACTGGATCGGCCGCAGCGAAGGGGTGGAGTTCCAGTTTACGGCCGAGGATGGCACGCCCCTGCCCGTCTTTACCACCCGCCCCGACACCATCTTCGGGGTGACGTATATGGTCTTGGCCCCGGAGCACCCAGCGGTGGAGCGGCTCATCGCCGGCCAGCCTCAGCGAGCGGAGGTTGAGCAATTCATCGAGGAGGTGCGGCGGCTGGACGAGATCGCCCGCACCTCCACCGAATTGGAGAAGAAGGGGGTCTTCACCGGGGCTTACGCCGTCAACCCCATGAACGGGGAGCGGGTCCCCATCTGGCTGGCCAATTACGTGCTGATGGGGTACGGCACCGGCGCGGTGATGGGAGTGCCGGCCCACGACCAGCGAGACTTCGAGTTCGCCCGCCAATACGGCCTCCCGATTCGGGTGGTGGTGCAGCCGCCAGAAGGTGGGCTGGTGCCGGAGACCATGGAGAAGGCCTACGAGGAGCCGGGCTTGCTCGTCCACTCCGGGGAGTTCGACGGGCTGCCCAGTCAGGAGGCCAAAGAGCGCATCGCCGCCCGGGCCGAGGAGAAAGGGGTGGGGCGCCGGGCGGTCAATTACCGGTTGCGGGACTGGCTGATCTCCCGCCAGCGCTACTGGGGGGCGCCCATCCCCATCATCTACTGCCAGAGCTGTGGTACGGTGCCGGTTCCGGAAGAGGACCTGCCCGTCCTCTTGCCGGAGGATGTGGAGTTTCTCCCCCACGGGGAGTCCCCCCTCACCACCAGTCCCACCTTTGTGCATACCACTTGCCCTCGGTGCGGAGGAGAAGCCAGGCGGGAAACCGACACGATGGATACCTTCGTCTGTTCCTCCTGGTATTTCCTGCGCTACTGCGATCCCCACAACACAGAGCGGCCCTGGGACCGGCGCAAGGTAGATTACTGGATGCCGGTGGACCAGTACACGGGGGGCGTGGAGCACGCCATTCTGCACCTGATGTACGCCCGCTTCTTCACCATGGTGCTCCACGACCTGGGTCTGGTCGGGGTGGAGGAGCCCTTCTCCAACCTCCTGACCCAGGGGATGGTGCTCAAGGACGGGGCCAAGATGTCCAAGTCCAAGGGCAACATTGTGGATCCCAACGCCATTGTGGAGCGCTACGGGGCTGATACCGCGCGGCTCTTTATCCTCTTCGCCTCGCCGCCGGAGCGGGATTTGGAGTGGAGCGACCAGGGGGTGGAGGGATGCTCGCGCTTCCTGAACCGGGTTTGGCGCCTGGTCTTGACCGTCCGGGAGAAGCTGGCGGCGGTAGACGGGGCTCCGCTGGACCAAAGAGCACTTAGCCCTGCAGCCCGCCAGCTGCGCTCCAAGCTGCACCGCACCATCAGTAAAATGACCGCCGACATTGAGGAGCGCTTCAACTTCAACACTGCCATCAGCGCCCTCATGGAGCTGGTTAATGCCGCTTACCTCTATCGGGAGCAAGTGCGGGAGGAGGACCAGGATCCCCGGGTTTGGCGCGAACTGGTGGATACTTTGCTTTTGCTCTTGGCGCCCTTTGCCCCTCACCTGGCGGAGGAGCTGTGGGAGAGGACCGGCCACCGCGGCTCGATTCATAAGCAGTCTTGGCCGACCTGGGATCCGGAAGTAGCCGCCGGCGAAGAGATAGAGGTGGTGGTGCAGGTCAACGGGCGGGTGCGCGACCGCTTGCTGGTCCCGCTAGAGGCAGGGGAGGAGGAGCTGAAAGAGAGGGCCCTGGAACTGGAGCGCATCCGCGCGCTGATAGAGGGCAAAGAGGTGGCGAAGGTGGTGGTGGTCCCGGGGAAGCTGGTGAACGTGGTGGTCCGCTGAGAGGGAGCAGGGAGCTTGCCTCTGGGAGAAGCCAAGAAGAGAGAAGTAGGAAGAAGTAGGGAGGAGAAGAACATGGGAGGGTCCAGCTGGAGTAGTTACGCAGAGGAGTATCGCCGTTTTCAATGGGCGGTGCCGGAGAAGTTTAACTTTGCCCTGGACGTGCTGGACGCGTGGGCGGAGAAAAGGCCAAAGGACGCGGCGCTCTTCCTGGTAGACGACGAGGGGCGGGAGGAGCGCCTGACTTTTGCTGCGCTGAAGGAGCGCTCCCGGCAAGCGGGGGCGGCCTTGCACGGCCTGGGCATTGCGCCGGGGGAGCCGGTCTTTATCATGCTTCCTCGGGTGGCGGCCTGGTGGGAGGTGCTCCTCGGTTGCCTCAAGGCGGGGGCGGTGGCCATGCCCGGAACCACCCAGCTCAAGCCCCGGGACATTGTCTACCGGCTGAAGGCCTCTCAGGCCCGCATTGCCGTCACGGACCGGGAGAACGCCGGGAAGTTTCTCGAAGCCAAGGCCGAATATCCGGAACTGCGTTTCCTGGTGGTGGTGGGAGAAAAGATGGAGGGCGCCCTCGACTACGAAGAGCTTCTGGCCGAGGCAGAGGCGGGATGGCAGCCGAAGCGCGGGGAGAGCGGCGACCCGGCCATGCTTTACTTTACTTCCGGGACGACCGGTTACCCCAAGATGGTGTTGCACACCCACGCCTCCTACGGGTACGGGCACCTGGTGACGGGCAAGTACTGGCTGAACTTGGGCCCGGATGATCTCCACTGGAACATGTCCGACACCGGTTGGGCCAAGGCGGCCTGGAGCAGCTTCTTCGGACCCTGGCACATGGGTGCTACGGTCTTTGTCCACAAAGCGACAGGGAAATTTAACCCCACCCGGACCTTGGAGATACTGGCCCGCTATCCCATTACCTCCATCTGTGCCTCGCCCACCATCTACCGCCTCTTTGTCCAGGAAGACCTCTCGCGCTACCGCTTCCCCCATCTGCGGAGCTGCGTGGCGGCCGGTGAACCGCTCAACCCGGAGGTCATCCGGATCTGGCAGGAGGCTACGGGGCTCGAGATTAGAGACGGGTACGGCCAGACGGAGACGGTGCTGCTCGTAGGCAACTTCCCCGGCGAGCCGGTCAAGGCCGGTTCCATGGGTAAGCCGGCCCCGGGCTTTGAGGTGGAGATTGTGGACGACCAGGGGCGGCCGGTGCCGGTAGGGGAGGAAGGGAACATAGCGGTGCGCGTCCGGCCCCAGAGGCCCGTGGGGCTCTTTCAGGAGTACTGGCGGGACCCCGACGCCACCGCCTCGCGCCTGGTGGGCGACTGGTACATCACCGGCGATCGGGCCTGGAAAGATCAGGACGGGTACCTGTGGTTCGTCGGACGGGCCGACGACGTGATCATCAGCGCCGGGTACCGCATCGGCCCCTTTGAGGTGGAGAGCGCCCTGATCGAACACCCGGCGGTGGTGGAGGCCGCGGTGGTGGCCAGCCCGGATGAGGTGCGGGGAGAGATTGTCAAGGCCTTTGTCGTCCTGGCGGCCGGTTACGAGCCTTCGGCTGCCTTGGTCAAAGAGCTGCAGGACCACGTCAAGAACGTCACCGCGCCCTATAAGTATCCGCGCGAGATCGAGTTCGTCCAGGAGCTGCCCAAGACCATCAGCGGCAAGATCCGGCGCGGCGAGCTGAAGGAGTTGGAGCGCAGGCGAAAGCTGTCCAAGCAGCAAGGGACTGCCGCTTCGTAAGAAGCACCCCGGTTCAGGCAGAGCCTGGGAAGCAAAGTGGAAGTGGAGGGAAGGCCGTGTTCAAGTGGGCTGGCCAGGCCCATGCGGCGCTGCGGGTGCGGGACCTGGAGCGCTCGCTGGCCTTTTATCAGCAGGTCTTGGGCCTCAAGCTGGAGAAAAAACAAGAAATACCGGCCCGGGGGTTGACCCTGGTCACTTTGCGTCAGGGGGCTTTTGTCCTGGAACTCCTCTCCGGACCCGGGGCCCCTTTTTCCCCGGCGGGGGGCTTGGCTGGCCCCTGGGATCACCTGGCTCTGTACGTGGAGGATCTGGAAGAGGCGGTGGAGGAGCTGCGGCGGCAGGGGATGCCAGAGGAGGGGCCGATCCGTAGAGCTGCCGATGGCGTTCGCCTCTACTTCTTTCGCGGTCCGGACGGGGAGCGGTGGGAGTTGATCGAAGCCCAGGTCGAGCGGGGAGAGGGCTGACCGAGGAAGGTGTGAACGTAGATGCGGGCAGAAGGAGAGGATGAAGCATGAAGCTCTTTCTCGATACGGCCAATGTGGAGGAGATTCGCGAGGCGGTCTCCTTGGGGGTCATCTCCGGGGTGACCACCAACCCCACGTTGGTGGCCAAGGAAGGGCGCAAATTGCGGGAGGTGATCCAGGAGATCGTCTCCCTGGTGGAGGGTCCCATCAGCGTGGAGGCGGTCAGCCAGGAAGCAGAGGGAATGGTTAAAGAGGCTCTGGAGCTGGCGAGTTGGGCCCCTAACGTGGTGGTCAAGATCCCTCTGACCTGGGAAGGCTTGAAGGCCACTGCCCGCTTGCGGGAGCGCGGGGTGAAGACCAACCTGACCCTCGTCTTCTCGGCCAACCAGGCCCTGCTGGCGGCCCGGGCAGGGGCCACCTTCGTCAGCCCCTTTGTGGGGCGCCTGGATGATGTGAGCCATGAGGGCATGGACGTGGTGCGGGAGATCGCCGCTCTCTTCTCCTTGCACGGCCTGTCCACGGAGATCATCGCCGCCAGCATTCGCCATCCCCGCCACGTGGTGGAAGCGGCCTTGGCCGGCGCCCATATCGCCACCGTGCCCTACCAGGTGCTGCAGCAGATGGTGCGCCATCCCCTGACCGATTTGGGGGTGCAGCGGTTCCTGGCTGATTGGGAGAAGTTGTTGCAAAAGACGTCCTCTGAGCGATAACCAGGCAGAGGAGAAGGCAGTGGGGCCACCCTCTAACCGGGGAGGGTGGCCTTTGTTTTTTCTGCGCACAGGCTCTACTCTGGAGGTGAGGAGGTGGGGCTGAGTGGAGAGCGCTCAGTGGAAGTGGGAGCGGGGGGTGGTGGCGGCCACTTTATTCTTGGTGGCCAGTAGCGCTTTAGCGGTGGCTTGGCAACAGCGGCACCAGACCTTCCGCCTGGCCAAGGTGGGGGTCGAGGCGCAGCCGGTGGGCAGGGCTTCGGCTCAGGAGGACCCGGCAAATGAGGCCGCGGCGAGCGGAGGAGCTGCCGCCGAGCCGGGTGCCCGACCCGGCCCGGCGACCTCCGCTGTTCTCCCCGGGTCTAAGCGCGCCGCCGAGGCGAAGCCGAGGCCGGTAGATGTCAACCGGGCCGGAGTTGAGGAATTGACGGCTCTGCCGGGGATCGGCCCCGTCCTGGCCCGGCGCGTGGTGGAGCAGCGGCAAAAGAGGGGGTGGTATAAAAAGGTGGAGGACCTCTTGGAGGTCCCGGGCATCGGGCCTAAGGTGCTGGAGAAGATTCGCCCCTGGGTTCGCCTGGGGGAGCAGGTGGCTTCTCTGGAGGCCGTTCCTTCTTTGGCCGCCGGGGAAGGTGCGCCGGCGCCATGAGGCATCCTGCCCTCCGGCTGGCGGGCGCGGCCCTGGCCGGGGTCTCCCTGGGGCTGCGCTGGCCGGGCCACGGCGGGGAGTGGGCATTTTTGGCCCTGGCTGTGGCGCTGGGGACCTGGTGGCGGTACAGGGAGGAGCTACCCGGGTGGCCCGTGCTGCTCCTTTCGACCTTCCTCTTGGGTTCAGCCTGGGGCAGCGCGGCCGGCTCCGAGCCACCGACCCTGGCCAACTGGATGGAGGAGTGCGCCCGAGGGGAGACGCTCTGGGTGGAAGGGGTGATCCAGGAGGCGGAGGTGAATGAAACCGGGGTCGTCCGGGCCCTGCTCCGGCCCGAGCGGGTGTGGTGCCCGGGGCGGCGAGCCGGGCGGGCCCGGGAGCTGGGCCTCTTCCAATGGTACTACCGGGAAGGGGAGGTGGTTCGGCGGGGGGACCGGGTGCGCGCGCAGGGTACGCTAGAACGGTTGCGCCCGCCTTTGAACCCGGGGGAGTTTTCCGGGCGCGATTACCTGCGGCGGCGGGGGGTGCGGGCTGTCCTCCGTTCTCACGGAGGGGTTCCCTTTATCCTGCTCGGGCGGGTGTGGTGCCCGGGGCGGCGAGCCGGGCGGGCCCGGGAGCTGGGCCTCTTC
>JASBVW010000095.1 GCA_029961005.1 Bacillota bacterium | reverse complement strand
GCGACCCCGAGCTGGTTTGCTCTGGCGGGCTACCCGTCTTGGCGGCTGATCGTATAGATGGGGGTCCCGTCCACGAGCCGCGGAACCTCCCGGTACTCGACGATGACCTCCTCGCCTTCCCGCAGCCCGCTCCGGATCTCCACTTCCTGCCCGCGCCGGAAGCCCGTCTGCACCTCCACCGCCCGGGCCCGCCCCCGCTCGACCACGAAGACCACCTCCCTCTTAATCCCCCCCGCCCCAGTAGTGGTGTGAAGGGCTTGCAAAGGAAGCGCAATGACCTCGTGGGCCCGGTAGACGGTGATGCCTGCGCTGACCACCATTCCGGGCCGGAGCTGCAGATCGGGGTTCTCGACCACCAACTCGACCTCCCACTGGGCGACCGGCCCTTTTTGCCCCTGGTTCTTCACCGCCGCCACCGCGGCGGGCAGAGATACCTTCTCCTGCCCCACCTGGAAGGTGACGATGGCCGGTTGCCCGACCCGAGGGCGTTCCTCCTCCTCCTCCAACGCGGTCGCCACCCTGGTCTGGACCACGAGAGGCGAAAGGACCCCCAGGGAGAAGGCTTCCTGACCCGCCCCCACCTCCTCTCCCGGGCTGACCCCCGGGGGAAGCAAAAGCCCCCGCAGCGGCGCCCTCACTTCCACCGCACTCCGCCAGACCTCCGGATCCACCGCCACCTCCTGTCCCACCTGGGGTTCCTGACCGGTGAGAAGACGGACCAACTCCCTGTACGCCTCCCACCGCCGGTTGAACTCCTCCCGGGCCAGGGCCGCTTTCGATTCGGCCTCCTCCACCACCGCTTTGCTGGCCATCTTGCTTTGGTAGAGGTACTCCAGCCTCTCCTGATCCTTGCGCAAAGCCATCCACTCGGCCCAGGCTCTTCTCCACTCCCGTTCCAGAGCGGCCAGACGGTCCCTCAGCTCCTCTTCATCCAAAACAGCGATTAACTGGCCCTTTTCCACCACCTCCCCTGGCTGGACGTAGACCTCCTTGACCCGCCCGCCTACCGGGCAGGGAACCCCCACCTTCTGAACTAGCTTGGCTACTCCGCTGGCCGGAATCACCACCTCCCACGGCCCGCTCCTGGCCCGAATAGTCGAAACTGCTACCGGTACAACGGCCTCCCTTTTTTGCACCTCCCTGACCAGGTTCCAAGAGACCATCGCCACATCGAGGGCCACCAGGATGAGCACCAGCCAGAGGAACTTAGCTCTCGTCACCCTTCCCACCTCACACGGGTACCATAAAGGGCAAAGGAGAGCCCCTTCGCTCCCCTCCGCATTCCCTGCGCCGTGATGTGGTTATGGCCACCCCTCTCCCCGCTGCGCAGACCTCAACCGGTCTTGGTGGCGACAATCAAGTGGCTGCGCAGGGCCTTCATCTCTTCAAAGACCTTGCCCGTCCCTAAAGCCACACAGGACATGGGGTCTTCCGCCAGGTTGACCGGCGTCCCCGTCTCCTCGCTCAGGAGGCGGTCAAAGCCGTCCAGAAGGGCCCCTCCCCCGGTCAGGACGATGCCTTTATCGATGATGTCGGCCGCCAGCTCGGGAGGGGTCCGTTCCAGGACGCCCTTCACTGCATCGATGACCTGCATGATCGGCTCGGAGAGGGCCTGGAAGGCTTCGGCAGAAGTGAAGGTGAGGGTGCGCGGCAACCCCGTGACCAGATCGCGCCCCTTGATCTGCATCTCTTTGTGCGTCCCTTCGGGGTAGGCGGTCCCTACCTGAATCTTAATCTCCTCTGCCGTCCGCTCTCCGATCATGAGGTTGTGCACCTTTTTGATGTGGCGGGCAATGGCGTCGTCGAACTTGTTCCCGCCGACCCGGATGGATTCGCTGACCACGATGCCGCCCAAAGAAATGACCGCAATGTCAGTGGTCCCGCCGCCCACGTCCACCACCATGTTGCCGCTGGCCTCGGAGATGTCAATCCCCGCCCCCAGGGCCGCGGCCACTGGCTCTTCGATCAAGATCACCTTCTTGGCTCCCGCCTGCATGGTCGCCTCGAGCACGGCCCTCTTCTCCACGCTGGTGATGCCGGCAGGGATGCAGACGACCACTCGCGGTCTAAAGAGGGTGTGGCTGCCGGTGGCCTTGCGGATGAAGTACTTCAGCATGGTCTCGGTCACGTCGTAGTTGGCGATTACTCCGTCTTGGAGCGGTCGTACAGCCATAATGTGCTCGGGGGTGCGGCCGATCATCTGGCGCGCCTCTTCCCCCACGGCCAGGATTCTCCCGCTTTCCTTCTCCACCGCCACCACAGAGGGCTCTCGGATCACGATCCCCTTGCCGCGCACGTAGACCAGAACATTAGCCGTCCCCAGATCAATCCCTATATCATCCGACAACTTGAACATGGATCGCTCGGCCTCCCTACCTCAAAGCGGCTAGTTATCGCCCCTCCGCGGCCTAGTTAAATATTCCGCACGGATAATGTAATTCCTGGCAGGATCATAAAATATTTTCTCTTCCACCAAAAAAGAAAAAGGCGTCTGCTCGCCTTTTTCGAAAACCTCCGTCTTTGCCTTTTTACGAAGCCTTCCGGCGATACTTGCGCCGCGTGGCTTCTCCGCCCCTGATGTGGCGCTCTGCCTTGTTGCTCTCCAAGACCTTGCGCACTCGCCGCGCCAGTTCTTTGTTTACCCGGGGAAGGCGCTCAGTCACGTCTTTATGCACGGTGCTCTTGCTGACCGAGAAGACCTCTGCCGCCTGTCTGACCGTGGCCTTGGTATCCAAGATGTAAGTCCCTATCTCCAGCGCGCGCCTCCGAATGTAGTCCCTCATGGCCCTGGCCCCCTCCACCGTTTTGGTAATTTTATATGCGGGAGGGAAGGACGATATGTTTTGGGATTTCAGCGCTCAGCGCAGCCAGGGCCGGGGATCTACCGTTCGTTCGCGCCAGAGCAGGGTGTAATGCAAAGCGGCCTGGCCAGGGTCGACAGGGCCGCCTATATACCCTATCACTTCTCCTTGTTTCACCGCAGCCCCGATCTCCACCGCCGCCCGCCCGGAGATCAGGTAGCGAGAACGCCAACCCCGGCCGTGGTCCAGCTCTATTTGGAGGCCCGCTGGCTCTCCGGGCAGGGGCGGGAAGGGGCCTGCCGCCACTACCCGCCCGGGGAGGACGGCGTAGACCGCTGCCCCGGGAGGAGCCGCCAAATCCAGACCCCCGTGGTATCGCCAATCGCCCAAGACGGGATGGCGCTGCCAACCCGGCTCAGCCACTACTCGCCCCCGGGCCGGCCAGGCCAGGTAGGCCGGTGGCACGGGGACCTCTTCGGCTTCGGAAGTCTCGGAGGAGTGGTTTCCCGCGGACTCTGGGGGCTTTTGAGCAACCTCCGGGCTTTCCGAACGGGTCGACAGGTTTCCCGGCCTCGCTGGAGCCACCGCGGCCGGAGGAGTGGAAGGGCGCGGGGACTGCGAGAGCCGTCCGGCGACAAAGCCCAGGCCAAAGAGGAGGAGAACCGCTCCTGCCGCTACCACCCCGGGCCAGTGAGCCGCCAGCCACAGGCGCCCCAGTTGCACCACCAAAGGCAGACGACCCCATAAAAGAGAGATCCGAGGCAACCTTTGTTTCTCCAAGGAAATCACCCCGGATCTAGCATCTCCCGCCTGCTTTCGCCATATACCCCCAGGGTCTAGGGCTCTCCGGAAGGCACCATCCGCCAGATGGATACACCCTGATAATAGTGGGTGAGAATCTGACGGTAGGTGAAACCGGCCCGGGCCAGGCGATTCCCCTCCTGCCTCCAGGTCATCAGGGTGGAGCGCAGACCCAAGCGGCGCCGCAGCTCGATTCCGCTTATGGTCTGCCCGTCTATGGCCACAGAGCCGACCCGGCCGCTGGCAGTCTTCCGCAACAGGACGAGCTTCACCGGCTGGGAGGCGGAGGTGCTGCCGACCGGTTGCACACCCTGGAGGCCCAACCGGCTATAGAGCTCCGCCCGGTCGAAGGCTACCTCCTCGCGGGTGCGGGGGGAAGGGGTTTCATAAGGACAGGGTACGGAGCGCAAGTAGGGGATGTCATTGCCCCAGACTTCCTTGGCCTCCTCCGTCCGGCCGCCGCAGGCAGCATGGTAGACGGCATCGATCAAGCGGCCTTGATAGGTTAAGACTTCCCCGCGCGTGGCTTCCACCGCCTGGGAGATCTTACGCCAGTAATGCAGGTAATGCCACCAGCCCCAGCGGCGCCGCATCTCCGCCGCCGAGGCCCAGGCCTGCCCGTGTTCGGGGTGAGTGCAGAGGTCGGCCCCCGGATGCTGGGCACTGCCCGGGCCGCCCAGAGAGCGCATCTGGCGCACCGTATAAGTCCGGGCCGCCACCGCCTGGGCCTTCAACGCCTCCAGGTGAAAGACAGCGGGCATCTCCGCCGCCACCACACCCTTGAGGTATTCCTCCAGAGGGAAGGAACGCAACCCTTCCCCTTCCACCCAGACCCGGACTTCAGGCCCGGCCGCCGGCGGCTGCCACAGGAACCTGGACCAGAGGACGAGGAGGGCGGGCAGGATGAGCACCGCCCCTATGCAGAACCCCACCACCCGGCCTACGGTCAGACGCACTCCTCGTACCCTCCCGAGCGGCAATCGCGCTATATCATACGCCCGCGCCCGCGGGGCCAGAACCGCTCGCCCGGGGTGAAGCGTCCGTCCCGAGGCCTGCCGTGGGGTTCAGGGTACGGGCTCCAGCTGTGGCACCTTGGCGTCGGCTGGCTCGCGCCGGCGCTCAATCTGCGCCCCCAGGCCGGCCAAGGTCTCCTCCAGGCGCACGTACCCCCGATCCAGGTGGTGCACCGCCCTGACCTCCGTGGTCCCCCGGGCCGCCAGCCCGGCCAAAACCAAAGCGGCCCCCGCCCGCAGGTCGGTGGCCGTCACCGGCGCTCCGGTCAGGTGGTCCACCCCTTCCACCATGGCCACCTTCCCCTGCAGGCGAATCCTGGCGCCCATGCGCTTTAGCTCGTCCACCTGGCGGAAGCGATCCTCGAAGATATTCTCCGTCACCAGACTGGTCCCTTCGCTCAAGGTCAGAAAGGCCATAAAGGGGGGTTGCAGGTCGGTGGGAAAGCCCGGATAGGGCAGGGTGGTCACATCCACCGCCCGGGGCCGCCCTGAGGCCGCCGCGCGGATGGAGTCCCCGCTGACCTCCACCTCCACCCCCGCCTCGCGCAGCTTGGCCAAAAAGGCCTCCAAATGGTGGGAGACGGCGTTTTCCACCACCACTTCTCCGCCCGTGATGGCGCCGGCCAAAAGGTAGGTCCCGGCCTCTATTCGGTCCGGGATGATCCGGTAGGAGGCCCCCTTTAACTCCTCTACACCGGAGATGCGGACCACGTCCGTTCCGGCCCCCCTCACCACGGCCCCCATGGCGTTAAGGAAACCGGCCAAGTCCACCACCTCCGGTTCACGGGCCGCGTTGTAAATGTAGGTCGTACCCTCGGCCAAAGTGGCCGCCATCATCAGGTTCTCTGTCGCTCCCACGCTGGGAACGTCCAGGTGGATCTCCGCCCCCCGCAGCCGGGCAGCCTTGGCCTCCACGTAGCCGTGTTCCACGGAGATCACGGCCCCCATGGCCACTAAACCCTTCAGGTGCAAGTCGATGGGGCGGGAGCCAATGGCGCAACCGCCGGGCAGCGAGATGCGGGCCCGGCCGTGGCGGGCCAGGAGCGGGCCCATGACCAAAAAAGAAGCCCTCATCCGGCGCACCAGGTCGTGCGAGGCCTCAAACCTGGTGGGATCGCTGCGCCAAATGCGGACCACTTTCCCCTCCTCCCTGACCTCCGCTCCCAACTGCCGCAGGACGTCATACATCGTGAAGACGTCCAGGAGAGGAGGAATCCCTTCCAATTTACTCTCCTCTCCTGTCAAGAGTGTGGCCGCTAAAATGGGAAGGGCAGCGTTTTTGGAAACGTTCACGCAGACCTTCCCACTCAGCCGCCTTCCTCCCTCAATGGCTATGTATTCCACCCTTACCCCTCCGCAGCTTCGCGCGTTTAGTCTTCCACGATGAGAGGCGAGCCCAGCCAGAGGCAGGTGGCACGCCTTTCTCGA
>JASBVW010000094.1 GCA_029961005.1 Bacillota bacterium | reverse complement strand
CGCATCATCGGCTCGGAGTATTCTCTGCAGGACTACAACCGGGCCGGCATCCCCCTGATCGAGATCGTCTCCGCCCCTGACCTGCGCTCTCCGGAGGAGGCCCGCCTCTATCTGGAGCGGCTCAAGGCCATTCTCCAATACACCGGGGTCTCGGACTGCAAGATGGAGGAGGGGTCGCTGCGCTGCGATGCCAACATCTCCCTGCGCCCCTTCGGACAGGTGGAGCTGGGCACCAAGATCGAGTTGAAGAACATGAACTCGTTCCGAGCCGTCCAGAAGGCTTTGGAGTACGAGGTGGAGCGCCAGGCCCGCATCCTGGACGAAGGGGGGACCATCGTCCAGGAGACCCGGGCCTGGGACGAAGCCCGGGGGGTCACGGTGACCATGCGCACCAAGGAGGAAGCCCAGGATTACCGGTACTTCCCGGAGCCGGATCTGGTGCCGCTGGTCCTGGATCCGGCTTGGATAGAGGAGATCCGGCGCACCCTTCCCGAACTCCCGGCGGCGCGGCAGCGGCGCTTCCAGGAGCAGTACGGCCTGCCGGCCTACGACGCCGCCCTGCTCACGGAGAGCCGCTCCCTGGCCGATTGGTTTGAAGAGGCCGCCTCCCGCTACCGCGATCCCAAGACCGTCTCCAACTGGGTCATGGGGGAGTTCCTGCGCCTTTTGAACGCGGAAGGGCTGGAAGTGGCGCAGGTGAAGGTGAAGCCGGGACAGCTGGTGGCCCTGCTGGAGCTGATCGACCGGGGGACCATCAGCGGCAAGATGGCCAAGGGGATCTTCGAAGAGATGTTCCACACCGGGGAAGACCCGGAGGAGATCGTGCGCCGGCAGGGGCTGGTGCAGATCACGGATGCAGCCGAGCTGTCGGCGGTCATTGACCGCGTGCTCCAGGAGAACCCCAAATCGGTAGAGGACTTTCGGGCGGGCAAGGAGAAGGCCCTGGGCTTTCTGGTGGGGCAGGTCATGCGCGCCACTGGCGGCCGGGCCAATCCCGGCTTGGTGAACGAGCTTTTGCGGCAGAAACTCAACGGATAAACGGCGCACCTGGCCACGGGAGAGTGAAGGCGTGGTCCCCCTCCGTTTTGGCGAGCATTCGCTCCGCCCTCCGTGGCTGCGCAAAGAACAAGGTCGCCAAAACGGAGGGGGACCACGCCCCTCGGCCCTGCCGTTGCCTGAGGCACCTAGGTTGGCAAAAATTTTTCAGACTTGAGAAGGAATTCAGTGATTTTCATCTAATTACAAAGTTATTCCAACGGGTAACCAGCAAAAGGCCCTTAGCACGAGGACGCAGGCGAAGCGAAGCCTTCATGGGAGGAGGTTTACGGTGCAGACGGCTTTTTTGTTTCGGGAGAAGCTGGGCCAGTTTTTGGCCGGCCTGCGGAGGGTGGGCACCCTTTTAGCCCCGCAGCGGCGCGGCAAGGAGGGGCACCATGCCTTCAGTGAGGTGGAGGACCCACAGGAGGTGGTCCTCGACTATACCCGCACCCTCCTGCCGCTGAAGAAGTACTTTCTTCCACCGCAGGATCTGCTCTTCCGCTTTTCTGTGGCGGAAGGGTACCAAATGGCTGCGGAAGGCCTGGCAGAGAAGAGGATCGTCTTCGGGGTACATTCCTGCGATCTGCGCGCGCTGCAGAATTTAGATCTGGTCTTTTTGGGGGGGTATCCGGACCCCTATTACGCGGCGCGGAGGGAGAATACTCTTTTGATCGGGGTGAGCTGTACCCCGGACGAGCTGTGTTTCTGCGCATCTGTGGGGGCCGACTCGGTGACAGAGGGGTACGACCTCTTTCTCACCGAGCTCGAGGACGGCTATTTCGTGGAGATCGGCTCCTCTGCAGGCAACGACTTGGTGCAGGAGCAGAAGGAGCTCTTCCGCGAAGTGACGGACGAGGACGTGGCAGCCTTTAAGCGCCGCTTTAAAGCACGCCACCAGTCCTTTCGCCGGCACCTGGAGACCTCCGGCCTGCCGCGCATCATGTCCCTGGAACACGCCAGCTCCATCTGGGCTTCGCGGGGCGAGGAGTGCCTGGGGTGCGGCGGCTGTTCCATGGTCTGCCCCACCTGTTACTGCTTCAGCGTCGCTGAGGTGCCAAACCTGGACGGCCAAAGCGGGGTGCGGTACCGCCAGTGGGATTCCTGCCTCTTTAAGGACTACTCGGTGGTGGCCGGGGGGCACAACTTCCGGCCGCAGAGGGGAGAACGGCTGCGCCAGCGCATCTTTCATAAACACAAGGACTTCCCCGAGCGCTACGGGCGCAGCGGCTGCGTGGGCTGCGGGCGGTGCATCGCCTTCTGCCCCGCCGGCCTGGACGTGACCGAAATCATCCGCCAGTTAAGGGGTGAGATCATTGCGTGAAGCGACTGCGCCCGCTGCTGCCGCGGCGGAGAACCCGTATCAGCCACATCGGGCCAAACTGGTGAAGCTGGAGCCCTTCACGGCCGATACCGCGCTCCTGCGGCTGGAGTTTCTCGATCGGGAGCGAGGAGAGAGGTTTACCTACCGGCCCGGTCAGTTTATCCAGGTCAGCGCTCTGGGTACGGGGGAGGCCCCCATCTCCCTCTGCTCTTCCCCTACCCGACCCGGCTACCTGGAGATCTGCGTGCGCCGGGTGGGCAGGGTGACCCAGGCCCTGCACCGGTTGTCCCCCGGCGCCCTGGTAGGGGTGCGGGGGCCGTACGGCAACGGCTTCCCGGTGGAGAAGATGCGGGGCAAGGACCTTTTGCTCATCGCCGGCGGGCTGGGCATGGCCCCCTTGCGTTCTCTGCTTTGGTATGCCCTGGACCGACGGGGCGACTTCGGCCGGGTCACCCTCCTTTACGGAGCCCGCACCCCCCGGGACGTGCTGTTTCGCGGGGAGCTGCAGGAGTTGGAAAACCGCTCGGATGTCCGCATCCTGATCACGGTGGACCGCAACGAGGAAGGGGGCTGGCCCGGGCGGGTGGGGGTGGTCACCACCCTTTTTGAGGGGCTGGAGGTGGACAGCGCGCGGACCGTGGCCGTCATCTGCGTGCCGCCCGTGGCCTTCAAATTTGTGGTTCCCAAGCTCCTGGAGCGCAACTTCAAGGGAGAGCAGATTCTCATGTCGCTGGAGCGCAAGATGCAGTGCGGCATCGGCAAGTGCGGCAACTGCAACGTAGGGTCTAAGCACACCTGCCTGGATGGCCCGGTCTTTACCTACTGGGATGCCATGAACGTCCCGGGGATGATCTAAGGAGGGAGAAGAATGGCCAAACCAAGGATCGGAATTTACGGCCTGACCGGCTGCGCCGGGGACGAGCTGGTGCTTTTGAACTGCGAAGACGAGCTCCTGGAGATTGTAGCGGCCGTCGACCTCAAGTCGTTTGTCACCGCCCAGAGCCACCCCGAGGAGTGCGAGCTGGATGTGGCCTTTGTGGGAGGGGCGGTGGCCCAACCCCACGACCGGGAGGTATTGCTGGACGTGCGCCGGCGCGCCGGCCTCCTGATTGCCATCGGAACTTGCGCAGTCTGGGGCGGAGTGGCAGGAGCCAAGAACGACCAGGACCGGGCGGCCTTAAAGAGGCTGGTTTATCGCGAGGCCGGCTATCCGGAGAGCCTCCCGCCGCAGCCCTTGAGCGCTTACGTCCAGGTGGACTTCTCCCTCCCCGGTTGCCCCATTGAGAAAAAGCAGCTCCTGTACAGCCTCGCTGCGCTGCTGCACGGCGACCTCCCGCAGCGGATTGGCTACCCGGTCTGCACCGAGTGCCGGATTGCGGAGAACGTCTGTCTGCTCAAAGAGCGAGGCCTTTTATGTTGCGGCCCCCTGACCCAGGGCGGGTGCGGGGCCCGCTGTCCCAGCCATAACCGCCCCTGTGCCGGCTGCCGGGGCCCGGTGGAGGAGGCCAATGTGGCCGCAGAGTACCGGATCCTTCTGGAGAAGGGCTACGGCCCCGAGGAGATTGTGCGCCGATTGGGCACCTTCGCCCGGGTGCCGCACCTCGTCGAGCTGATGGAGAAGGAGGGCAAGAAACATGCCCAGGATATCGCGTGAACACCTGGCCCGGGTGGAAGGGCACGGCGCCATCGAAGTGGCGATAGACGGGGAGGCGGTCCGGGAGGTAAAGGTGCGCCTCTTCGAGGGGGCGCGCCTCTTTGAGGCTCTCTTGGTCGGGCGGCGCTATGACGAGGTGACTTCGGTAGCCATGCGCATCTGCGCCATCTGTTCGGCGGGCCACACGGTCACTTCGCTGAAGGCCATCGAGAAGGCCTTTGGCCTCCGGGTCTCGCCCCAGACCGAGCTCCTCCGCGAGCTGCTCTTCCTCGGGCAGATGATCGAAAGCCACGCCTTGCACGTCTTCTGCCTGGCCCTACCGGATTACCTGGGCTACGCCGGCGCCCTGCCACTGGCAGCCGACCATCCGGAAGAGGTCAAACTGGGGTTGTGGCTGAAGAAGGTGGGCAACGCCATTCAGGAGGAGATCGGCGGGCGGGCGGTGCACCCGGTGAACGCCGTGGTGGGCGGCTTCGGCCGCTTGCCCTCTCAGGAAGCCCTGCGCCGCCTGCAGGGGCTCCTGGAGGAAGCGGTGGAGCAGAGCGATCGAGTGGTGGCGCTCATGAAGAGCCTCCAAACGCCGGATTTCTGTCAGTCCCCCAATGTGTACGTGGCCCTGCGCCCGGAGGGGGGACGGTTTGGGTTCTTCGGGGAGACCATTGTCACCTCCACCGGTGAAACCAAACCGGTCTCGGCCTATCGCGAGGTCTGCGGCGAGGAAGTGGTGCGCCACTCCCACGCCAAACAGAGCCGCTTGGCCGGCAAGCCCTTCATGGTCGGTGCGCTGGCCCGCCTCAGCCTCCACGGCCACCTCTTGGGCGGTCGGGCGCGGGCGGCTATGGACCAACTCCTGCGCCTTCCCAGTCAGAATATCTTGGACAACAACGCCGCCCAGGCGGTGGAGCTGATCTTCTCCCTGGAGCGCGCCCTGGCCATCGTGAAGCACCTCCTGGCGGAGGGGCTGGTGGAAGAGAAGCCGGTGGCGGTGGTGCCGCGGGCCGGTACAGGGACGGCGGCCACCGAGGTGCCGCGCGGCACGCTCTACCACAGCTACACCTTCGACCAGCAGGGGTACCTGGTGGCGGCGGACATCGTCACCCCTACCGCTCAGAACTCCGCCAACATGGAGAAGGACGTACGGGCCGCTACGGAGCGGCTCCTGGCCGGGTTGCCGCTGGACCAGATCGGTGACCGGCTGGAGATGGTGATCCGGGCCTACGACCCCTGCATCTCCTGTGCGGTGCATCTCTTGGACCTGCGGGGGGCGAGTGCGGCGGTAGAGGTCCTCGCGCCCGGCGAGGAGGCCTGAAGGCAGCGAGGGCGGCCAGAGCCGGAAGGTCTACCTGATCCAGACCCTCCCTCCGCGGGACGTATGCGTACGGGGGGCGGCCCCGGACCTACCGGGGCCGCCGTCTTCTCACCTAAGAGGAGTTGTTGCCCTGAGTTAAGAAAAAATATCATCAGGTGCATCCAGGGAAGGGGCTGAGGGGGTACTTGATATGGAGGGTCCGAAAAGCGAGGCGGAGCGCGAAAAAATGCTCCGGAAGGAACTGGAGCGTTGCCTCCCGTGATAGTGAAAAAGACCGAGCTCTCTTTTCTGGAGCGCATTCGGCAAGTACTCCTACTTCTTCGGCCGCGAGTAGGGATGGATATCCTGGTCTATACACCGGAGGAGTTTGAACGGCTACTTAGTGAGAGGCCCTTCGTCCGGGAGGAGATCCTAAAAAAGGGAGAAGTCTTGTATGAACGATACGGAAGGCATCTACAACCAGGTTTGTTTCCATGCACAACAGTGCGTAGAAAAAGCACTAAAGGGGTTACTTGAACATAGAGGGTACCTTCCTCCCCCTACTCATAAACTGGCCGATCTTATTCCGTTGACCGAATCTATGATAGCAGAAGATCTAGAAGACGAAATCAGGTTATTAGATCGCTTTTACATCCCGACTCGTTATCCGGACGCCCTCCCCGGCCTATTACCGGATGGGTTGCCTGAAAAAGATGCAGCTCAGGAAGCGTTGTCTGTGGCGAAAAGAGTATTGGAAGAGGTCAGCTGTCTTTTAGCTGAGTGATTGTTAGTGTAAAGTAGACGGTGGTCAGGAGAGGAACCCGGGGGTGGAAAAGAGAAGAGAGACCTCGAA